>NZ_SFBV01000248.1:0-104112 GCF_007095585.1 Microcystis sp. M_OC_Ca_00000000_C217Col | reverse complement strand
GCAGTTGAAAGTGTATCTGTGGGTTACGATCGCTTTTTCAACCACCTTATCACTAGCTAATCTTCTTGGCTATCAAGGATTAAAGCGTCAAGAGAACTGGGAAAATCACCTCGCTGAACCATTTTTGTGAAAACTTTGTAACAATCATTTTT
This sequence comes from Microcystis sp. M_OC_Ca_00000000_C217Col, assembly GCF_007095585.1. Classification (NCBI taxonomy): domain Bacteria; kingdom Bacillati; phylum Cyanobacteriota; class Cyanophyceae; order Chroococcales; family Microcystaceae; genus Microcystis; species Microcystis sp. M_OC_Ca_00000000_C217Col. The sequence continues at coordinate 103,960 of NZ_SFBV01000248.1, read as the reverse complement.
ATCCCCTTGTTTGCGAGGATAGCCTAGCCATAAAACAAAAATTGCTTTATACTCCTCGGTTTGTATAGCCCGAAAGAATAAGCGATAACGGTCAGGTAGTCCCATCTTTTTGACTCTTCCGTAATGCTTGAGCGCCCCAGTCAGAGCAAAATGGGAAGCAAAAGGGTCGAGAGGGATTTTTTCTTTAATGGCGACCATAATCGCCCTGTAGAGTTTGACTGTAGAATGAGTACGGTATGCTTCTGTTGGCAAGGTGTTTTTTAGTTTACGAACCTCAACTTGTAAATCGCGGCGTTGTTGCCCAAAAAGTCTTTTAATGAAGTAGATTCGCCAACCGTTAACTATCAAGTTCTACTCCTGTCATCAACTCTTCATCGACCGCCGCCATTGCTTCCGTATAAGCTTCTAACTCAGCATCAGGATTTAATAGGGCTTGCTTGGTCAGAAAATCTAAGAATAAACTCATCATTAGTTCATCTTCCTCCTGTTCTACAGATTGAGGCTGTAAGCGGACTAATAAGGTATCAGGACTGATAACTTCAACAGCACCTTTAGCTTCTTTGAATTGGGGATTATCCTTAAAAAAACTGGCACTCAGACGGAAACCTGAAGCATTGCCTATTCTAGCCCAGGTTAGATTGTATTGTTTATTACTCATGATTTTAGGCAAGGTTTACTACATATCATGTTATTACATAATTTAATAACATACAAGGTTGCCCAGTTTCTCAACCGCGTTTTAGCTGAACTTCCCCCATACATATATACTATAGGGGAGCGCGCCGAGAAAGCCATCGAGTAAAACTAGCGGATTTCGATTTAAGTACCTAAGCAAAATTAATTAGGGTTTGCTGAAAAAGCTTTTCCTGGGGGCAGGGTGTGGGGTGTGGGGTGTGGGGTGTGGGGTTTTACCGATTTTGAGGTAGTCAATTACCTAATTTTCAGGGAAAAAGTACCTGAATTTTCCCCCCGATCCCCGCAACGGCTGGCACTTTTTGAGTAAAAACAAGTCTAAAAGTCTTATCCAACAAGGTTTTTAGATTTATTCAGCAGACCCTAATTACACATATCTAACCCCCTCTTGCCTTTTGCCTCTTGCATGAGTGCCTATCTTTACTAGGAAATTAATTTTGCACGACTACTTACCAATAAACCCCTTGTCGGCTAGGATATTGTTGCTTTGAATGAACTGCAATACGGATTCTGCTGCGGGAGCGTTCGGGGAATAAACCAAAAGGTCAACATTTCACTATCACTGAAACTAGGCTCAGGTCCAGGTAGCATGGGAGTCAAGCGATATCCCTGTTCTTGATACCAGTCATCCACCAGGACATAAATAATAGTCAAGAGGGTGGGAGCATCTATCCTATTCATGGGAGGCCTCATGCTTTGGAGTGATTACCTTTATCGTGATGCCTCCCTTTGATTTTACAAACCTCTCTATCTCGCATCAGCCGCAATTCCTAATTCATAATTCCTAATTCCCACTGCTGCTGGCTGCTCAAGGTTCATAATTAAAGAAACATCTATACTGATAGCCAGTTAATTTTTATGAAAACTGTTGCCGATACGGACTTGCAAAGGCTAGAAGACTTAATTATCAACGGACAAAAAGCGATCGAGACTCGTTTCACGGCGATCGAGACTCGTTTCACGGCGATGGAAACTCGTTTCACGGCGATCGAGAATAGTATCGTCGAAATTAAAGCTGATATTGGCGAAATTAAAGCTGATATTAAGGAAATCAAGCAAGATGTTAAATCCCTAGAGATAGGACAGGCAAAATTAACCGAAAGAGTCGAAGGGATGGATAATCGCCTCAAAATAGTCGAGGGCAGTCAAAAAAATCAAATTTGGGCATTAATAACCATTTTAGGCGGTTCACTGATTACCGCTTCCGTCGGTTTGCTGATCGCTATTTTGCGCTTTGTCTTTTTTAAGTAAAAAATTATCTTTATGGATGAAACTAAAACCGGAATAAATCAAGAAATCGACCTAGAAACCGAAAAAATTGAGCCATCAGCCTCGGTAAGGTCAAGATACGCCCAAATTCACCTAAAAAGTGAGGGTGAGAAATTGGTGCTAATTTTACCCGAAACCGGCGCCGGGGAGACAAGTCAGGATTGGACAGATATCTTGACAGGATTGAAATATTATCTCCGTAATAGCGGTCAAAACTGCCCCGCTAGAACACCTGTACACCTACAGGTCAATGATCGCCTGATGGATACGCGGCAACTACAAGCGATCGCCACAATTTTAGACAGTGCCGAATTACCCCTGCACACGATCCAAACCCAAAGAAGACAAACCGCAGTAGCGGCGGCAACCATGGGTTACAATGTCGAACAAATGCGCTCCAATCCGGGGGTTTTCGGGGATGAGCAACCTTCCCAATCTCCCCTTGCCGAACCTTTGTACTTAAAAACCACCCTGCGATCGGGTGTAGAAATCCGTCACCCCGGTACAGTTATAATCATGGGCGATGTCAACCCCGGCGGATCGATCGTCGCTGATGGCGATATATTAGTTTGGGGAGGTTTACGCGGTGTAGCTCATGCGGGATTCCGAGGCGATCGAGCAGCGGTAATTATGGCCCTGCGAATCGACTTAACTCAACTGAGGATCGCCGAATTAGTGGCAAGGTCTCCAGCTTTAGATAGCGATCGCATAGAACCAGAAATCGCCTGTATCAGCGAAGGAGGAATCCGCATCATTGGGGCTTATAATTTTTCCAGAACCTACACCTTTAAAGATCAAGTGGGGTGGGTCGAAAAAAGGTGATCAGTGACCAGTAAACAGTGATCAGTGACCAGTGATCAGTAAACAGTGATCAGTAAACAGTGATCAGTAAACAGTGATTCAGTGACTGGTAAAAATAGCGATTAACTGCGTTGAAACGAAAAACTCGATAACTGATAACTGATAACTGATAACTGATAACTGATAACTGATAACTGATAACTGATAACTGATAACTGATAACTGATAACTGATAACTGATAACTGATAACTGATAACTGATATAAATTATGGCTCGTGTAATTGTGGTGACATCGGGAAAGGGAGGAGTCGGTAAAACGACGGTAACGGCGAACTTAGGTTCAGCTTTATCTCAATTGGGCTGTCGAGTCGCCCTTGTCGATGCCGATTTCGGACTAAGAAATCTCGATTTATTGTTAGGATTAGAACAGCGTATCGTTTATACTGCCCTCGATGTGGTGGCGGGAGATTGTAGCCTTGATAAAGCTTTAGTTAAGGATAAAAGACAGGAAAATCTGGTTCTATTACCGGCGGCACAAAACCGCACCAAAGAGGCAATTACTGCCGATCAAATGAAGGATTTAGTCGCCCAATTGTCAAAAAGTTACGACTATGTATTGATTGATTGCCCAGCGGGAATTGAAATGGGTTTTCGCAATGCGATCGCCGCCGCCCAGGAAGCGATCATAGTTACTACCCCAGAAATGTCGGCGGTGAGAGATGCCGATCGCGTGGTGGGATTACTAGAAAGCGAGGATATTAAGAGTATCCGTCTGATTGTCAACCGGCTGCGGCCAGAAATGATCCAACTTAACCAGATGATCAGCGTCGAGGACATTCTCGACTTATTGGTAATTCCCCTGTTGGGGATTATTCCCGACGATCAAAGAATTATTATTTCCACTAATAAAGGGGAACCATTAGTATTAGAGGAGAAGACCTCTCTCCCCTCCATGGCCTTTAGAAATATTGCCCAGCGTTTACAGGGTCGCGATGTGCCGTTTCTAGATTTAATGGCCGGTCAAGAAGGTTTTCTTACTCGTCTGCGTCGTCGCTTGTTTGGGCCTTAAACTCTCTCATCTCAACCCCTTAACCTACTATGAATGACCTGATCGATAAACTTCTAGCATGGCGCGGTTCGGGCAAAAGTGGCGACCAAGCTAAAAAACGCTTAAAACTTATTCTGGCCCATGATCGCGCCGATCTTAGTCCCGAAATTCTCAATATGATGCGTCAAGAAATCTTAGAAGTGGTCAGTCGTTATCTTGATATCGACACCGAGGAAACCGAGTTGCTCCTAGAAAGTGACCAACGAACTACAGCCCTGATTGCTAATTTTCCGATTCGTCGCATCAAACGCCGTCCTTTAACCGAGAAATTGCCATGAAAACTCAACCGATCGAGCTTTGGCTTAGTCTAGCGGTCAGTCCCTTTCTTTTATCCTATCTGGCCCTGGGTTCCCTCAATCATTGGTTAATTGAATTGGGCCGGGAAAGTGAGGAATTATTTCGCGGCGATCGCTTGCCCCTTCTCAATATTCCCGATCAGTTACCGGTCAACAGTGACCAATAATCCAAGAAAAAAATCCTTTTGCCCCCTGAAAAGAGGCAATAATAGTGAAATTTTTGTTAAAAATCGGAAAAAATGTGATTCTTTGGCATATAATCTCATTTTTGACCAACCCTAAAGAACTAAGCTAAGACGCATCTTAACCGCCTATCCTTAGATTAGCTGAATTTCCCCCAATCCCTTTACTATTGCCTCTTGCCTCTTGCCTCGTCTCAACAAGCAATTTAAATGCGCGGGCAGCTTAATCCCGATCTATCAGTGATCAGTGATCAGTTATTGGTTTGATAGAGTTTTTCATTTCAAGGCAGTTAATCCCTATTTTCACTGATTACTGTTTACTGATTACTGATTACTGTTTACTGTTTACTGTTTACTGTTTACTGATTACTGATTACTGAAATTATGAGCGTCCTTGTCCCCTCAACCGAAACCGAACAGGATATTTTCAGCACTTCCAACCTGTTTCTGCAGCAAAGACTGAAATTAATCGAAGATTTATGGAAAGAAGTCTTAGTCTCCGAATGTGGTCAAGAATTAGTCGATTTACTGGAATTACTGCGCCATCTCTGTTCTGAGGAAGGACAAGTGACCGATGATAGTCCGGAAGCAATGATCGCCAAAATGATCGAAGACTTGGAACTAGGGGAAGCGATCAAAGTTACCCGCGCTTTTGCCCTCTATTTCCAGTTAATAAATATAATCGAACAACACTACGAACAAAGGGATCAGCAACTACTGCGACGGACGGTGATCGGGGAAGAAAACGAAAGTCCCAAGACAGACCCACCGCAAAAAAGCCTTTTAGCCACCATTGTCGGGGCTGATTGGCTAGAAAAAACCCTGAACGAGTCCGATCACTCCGGCCCAAAATCGGGACTATTTCACTGGTTATTTCCCTATCTCAAACAGGTGAACGTCCCCCCCCAGGAAATCCAGCGTCTTCTCGATCAATTAGATATTCGTCTGGTTTTCACGGCCCACCCCACGGAAATTGTCCGTCATACCATTCGCATTAAACAGCGCCGCATCTCGGGCATTCTCGAAAAACTCGACCAAGCAGAAGAAATCTTTCGCAGTATGGGGTTAACTAACTCCAGAGAAGCACAAACAGTCACCAAACAGTTAAAAGAAGAAATTCGTTTTTGGTGGCGAACAGATGAACTACATCAATTTAAACCCACCGTCGTCGATGAGGTGGATTATGCCCTGCACTACTTCGATGAAGTTCTCTTCGATTCCCTACCCCAGTTAACCCTGCGTCTGCAGCAAAGCCTACAATCCTCCTTTCCCCGTTTACAAGCGCCGAAAAATAACTTCTGTCGCTTCGGTTCTTGGGTGGGGGGGGATCGGGATGGCAATCCCTCCGTTACCCCCGAAGTCACCTGGAAAACCTGCTGTTATCAGCGCAATCTCGTTATTAAAAAATATCTCGATGCTATTCGCGACCTGACCAGTATTTTAAGTGCCTCCCTGCACTGGTGTCACGTCTTGCCGGAGTTGCTGGACTCCCTGGACAGAGATAAGCAGCAAATGCCCGAAATCTATAGCCAGTTAGCAATCCGCTACCGTCAGGAACCCTATCGCCTCAAATTGGCCTTTATTCAAAAACGTCTGGAAAATACACGCGATCGCAATAATCGCCTCAATGATCCGGAAGAACGACAGTTATTAACTAAACTCAACGAAACCAACATCTATCGCTCTGGTTCCGAGTTTTTAGCCGAATTACAGCTATTACAGCGCAGTCTCTTGCAAACCGGTCTTTCCTGTCAAGAACTCGATCGACTGATCGCCCAAGTGGAGATTTTTGGCTTTGTCCTGACTCAGTTAGATTTTCGGCAAGAATCCACCCGTCACGCCGAATGTATCGAAGAAATCGCCGCCTATCTCGGAGTTTTACCCAAACCCTACGGCCAATTAACCGAATCAGAAAAAATCGCCTGGTTAGTGGCGGAATTAAAAACCCGTCGCCCCTTAATTCCCCGGGAAATGCCCTTCTCGGAAAGAACCTGCGAAACCATTGAAACCCTGCGAGTTTTAAGAAGTCTGCAAGGGGAATTCGGTCTGGAAATCTGCCAAACCTACATTATCAGCATGACCAACGAGGCCAGCGATGTGCTAGAAGTGCTGTTATTAGCCCAAGAAGCCGGTTTATACGACCCTGCCACTAGCCGCAGTTCCCTCCGCATTGTTCCCCTCTTTGAAACCGTCGATGACCTCAAACACGCCCCCGGCATCATGCAGACTTTGTTTGAATTGCCCCTCTACCGGGCAGCCCTAGCCGGCGGTTACGACCATTTAGGGGCTTTAAACGGGGAGGAAGTGACCCCGGAACCGGCCATCCTCGAACCGGGTAATTTACAGGAGATTATGGTGGGTTACTCCGATAGTAATAAGGATTCCGGCTTTTTAAGCAGTAATTGGGAAATTCATAAGGCCCAGAAGGCTTTACAAAAAACCGCTAAACAATACGGCTTGGATCTACGTCTTTTTCATGGCCGGGGCGGTTCCGTCGGTCGGGGTGGTGGACCTGCCTACGCCGCTATCCTCGCCCAACCCCGGGGAACGATTAACGGTCGCATTAAAATCACCGAACAAGGCGAGGTTTTAGCCTCGAAATACTCTTTACCAGAATTGGCCTTGTATAACCTCGAAACGGCCGTAACGGCAGTCATACAGGCAAGTTTACTGGGCAGTGGTTTTGATGATCTCGAACCCTGGAATCGCATCATGGAGGAGTTGGCCACCCGTTCACGGCAAACCTATCGCAGTTTGATTTATGAAGAACCGGACTTTTTAGACTTCTTTCTGTCCGTAACTCCCATTCCTGAAATTAGTCTTTTACAGATTAGTTCCCGACCGGCGCGCCGGAAAAGTGGTCAACAGGATTTAAGTACCCTGCGGGCAATTCCCTGGGTATTTAGTTGGACTCAAACCCGTTTTCTTTTACCAGCTTGGTATGGTTTAGGGACAGCTTTGCAGATGTTTCTCGATGATTCTCCTAACCGAAATTTAGAATTGTTGCGCCATTTTTATCACAAGTGGCCCTTCTTCCAGATGGTGATTTCTAAAGCAGAAATGACTCTATCGAAGGTGGATCTACAGATTGCCTATCACTACGTCAGTGAACTTTCTAAACAGGAAGATCGAGAACGTTTTCAACGTCTGTTTGAAAGGATCAAAGAGGAATATAATCGCACTAGCGAGATTGTTCTCCAGATCACCGGCGAGAAAAATTTATTAGATAATGATCCGAATTTACAGCGCTCGGTGCAGTTACGCAACGGTTCGATCGTTCCCCTCGGTTTCCTACAGGTGTCTCTCCTCAAGCGTTTACGTCAATACAATAGTCAAGCTCAATCCGGTGTGATTCATTTCCGCTATTCTAAAGAGGAGTTATTAAGGGGCGCTTTAATGACGATTAATGGTATTGCCGCAGGGATGAGAAATACCGGTTGATTACAGATAATTAATGGTAGTTTTCGGGTGGTTATCTTGAAGGTAATCCACCCTATTTTTAAAATTTGTCAACTTTTTGTAGAACTTCTACGAATACTAAATACGTTGAGTAACGCACAGAAAACGGGTTTCTCGGAGAAACCCGTTTTCTACTCATGCACTCATGCAAAAAGGGGAATAAATAATCAGTCTTTAATAACCAGATTTAGTATTACTTCCGATTTTATCACTTAATCCAAGCTTTTGGGGGGTTCTATTGGCTAATATTACTATCACTTATTGACTAAAAATGAAGATTTTACTGCTAACAGTTGACAATTGATGAGCGACCCCGAAGAGAGGCAATTAAGCTCACTGGTGTGTCGGAAGATTAGAGATTGTGCCAAAATGGAGAAAGTGACCCAAGGATTACAGGTAAATTGTTAAAAAAAGGATCGAGTAACCGTGACTGATACGAACTTAGATATACTATCCCTGACGGATCCAGCGATCGCAGGGATTTTGCAAAAAGAACTACAACGTCAAAGAGATCACCTAGAATTAATCGCTAGTGAAAACTTTACCTCGGCTGCCGTCATGGCCGCCCAGGGTTCGGTTTTAACCAACAAATACGCCGAAGGACTGCCAAAAAAACGCTACTATGGCGGTTGCGAATACATTGACGAAGCGGAACAATTAGCGATCGATCGGGTTAAACGACTATTTGGGGCAAACCACGCTAACGTACAACCCCACTCCGGCGCCCAAGCTAATTTCGCCGTTTTCCTGACCCTCTTGCAGCCCGGCGATACGATTATGGGCATGGATCTCTCCCACGGTGGTCATCTTACCCACGGTTCCCCCGTTAACGTTTCCGGAAAATGGTTCCGAGTCGTACAGTACGGAGTAAGTCCCGAAACCGAACTCCTCGACTACGATCTCATCCTTGACATCGCCCGCAAAGAAAAACCCAAACTAATTATCTGCGGTTATTCTGCCTACTCGCGCCGGATTGATTTCGAGAAATTCCGCGCCATCGCTGACGAAGTGGGGGCCTACTTGATGGCAGATATCGCCCATATTGCCGGTTTAGTGGCCACTGGTCATCATCCTAACCCCCTACCCCACTGTCATGTGGTCACTACCACCACTCACAAAACCCTGCGCGGTCCTAGGGGGGGGTTAATTATGACCAAAGACGAGGAATTAGGCAAAAAATTCGATAAATCCGTCTTCCCCGGTACCCAAGGCGGACCCCTAGAACACGTGATTGCGGCGAAAGCTGTGGCTTTTGGGGAAGCATTGAAACCGGAGTTTAAAATCTATTCGGGCCAAGTAATCGCTAATGCCCAAGCTTTGGCCGGTCAGTTGAAGGCTAGAGGGATTAAAATTGTCACCGATGGTACGGATAATCACTTGATGTTACTCGATTTAAGATCCGTGGGCATGACCGGGAAAGAAGCCGATCGCTTGGTGAGTACCATTAATATTACCGCTAATAAAAACACTGTTCCCTTCGATCCCGAGTCTCCCTTTGTCACCAGTGGTCTGCGCTTGGGTTCCCCGGCTATGACCACCAGAGGACTAGGAGAAACGGAATTTATCGAGATTGGCAACATTATCGCCGATATTCTCCTTAATCCAGGTGATGAAGCCCTGGGAACTGCTTGCCGTCAACGGGTAGGGAAACTCTGTGAAAGCTTCCCCCTCTATCCCCATCTCCATATTTCCGTCCCCGCCTTGGACTAAAAAGAGAGATAATAAAAGTTCATAATTGGCGATTGCCTGTCAGTGGCCAATTGTGAATTAAATCGCCCCCCAATTCCCATGTCCGGAGATTTATACTATCTAATTGCTTTTCTGATCGCCCATACCGTTGTACTTTGGAGTACCCCCCTCGTCAGAACCGTCGGACTGAAAAGCGGTTACGTCGATAAACCCAACGAAAGAAAGGTCCATGAAAGGCCTATGGTTCGACTGGGGGGAGTTTCGATTTTTGTCGGCGCTTTAACTGCCCTCCTGATCGTTTGGTGGTTGGGAGGGTTTGCTGGTTTAAACAGCGATCGAGAATGGGAAGTGTGGGGCGTAACCCTAGGCGGTTTGGGCTTTTTTCTCATCGGTCTAGCGGATGATCTTTTTAATCTTTCGCCCCTCAATCGTCTGGTAATGCAGTTTAGCGTCGCTTTTCTAGCTTGGCAAGCTGGGGTGAGGATCGATTTCCTCTCTATTCCCTTCGGCGATTTATTACAAATTCATTGGCTAAGTTTACCGATTACTCTCCTCTGGTTAGTGGGGATGGCTAACGCGATTAATTGGATTGACGGTTTAGATGGATTAGCGGCGGGAGTTTCGGGTATATCTGCCGTGGTGATTTTGGTTGTAACTTTGGTGATGGGACAACCGGCCGCCGCTATTATCGCCGCCGCTTTAGCGGGTGGGGCCTTGGGTTTTCTGCGTTACAATTTTAACCCCGCCCAAATTTTTATGGGGGATGGTGGGGCCTATTTTATGGGTTTTACCCTGGCGGGTGTGGCGGTGATTGGATTGGCTAAAACTACTGCTGTGACTACCGTTGCCGTTACCGCCGTCTTACTACCCTATCTCATCCTCGCGGTTCCTCTCCTCGATATGTCCACGGTGATTATTTCCCGTCTCAAACGCGGAAAATCCCCTTTTGTGGCTGATAAACGTCATTTACACCACCGTTTACTAGAAGCGGGTATCTCTCACCGTCTGACAGTATTATTTATCTACGCCCTAACTCTCTGGGTGGGCAGTTTAGCCCTCGGTTTCTCCAATGTTCCCAGTGGTTGGGGTTTTGCCTTTGGTGCGACTCTCCTCCTCGGTTACGTCGGTTGGCAAGTCTGGCGCAATCGTGGCAGTGAACCGTAAGCCATCTTAAACTAGAAAAAAGATTAATAATTAAGATAGCGGCAGGATAAATCTGGGAGTTTAGCAAATGTCTAACGAAACTGTAACTTATTCCCTAGAAGCAGTCCTGACAAGGATTGAGGGAAAAATCGACTCTTTACAAAGAGATGTTAATGAGCGTCTCACTAAGCTAGAGATAGGACAATCAGAAATAAGAGGGGATATTAAAGCCCTAGATTCTAAAGTTATGGAAATAGAAAAGCGTATTGACGACCTGAATGCACGGGTGAATATTACCACTAACGGGTTTCTTGGCATTGTCGGAATTTTGGTGACAGGAATACTAGGCATTCTGGGAAAAATCGTCTTTTTCCCTAATCCCTAAAAGTTATCCTTAGTCGTACCTATGGGCAATTTTGATGCCTTGTCGATTAGAGAAAAAATCAGCAAAAGTAGGAGTTTAGTAAAATGTCTAACGAAACCGTAACTTATTCCCTAGAAGCAGTCCTGACAAGGATTGAGGGAAAAATCGACTCTTTACAAAGAGATGTTAATAAGCTAGAGATAGGACAATCAGAAATAAGAGGAGATATTAAAGCCCTAGATTCTAAAGTTATGGAAATAGAAAAGCGTATTGATGACCTGAATGCACGGGTGAATATTACCACTAATGGGTTTCTTGGCATTGTCGGAATTTTGGTGACAGGAATACTAGGCATTCTGGGAAAAATCGTCTTTTTCCCTAATCCCTAAAAGTTATCCCTAATGGTAATTCGTACAGATTTGTTTACTCTACAATTTTCAAGGATACAGAGAAAAATGATCTGCAAAAATCCCTCTTTCCGTTCTCCTCTCTGCGACTGTAGTGCCTCTGCGTCAAACAAAAAATATAAAACTCAAGCCCTAATTACAGTAATTCTATATTGATTTTCTGTCACCACAACTTCAGTGGATAATCTTTCTTCCATTGGTAAAGCATTTTTCCTCCTATCAAAGATAAATAACCAACCAAAATCTAAACCCAAACGTCCTAAATAAGATTCTAATTGTTCAATTCCATCAGCTTGCGGATCGCGTTTTTTATCCCGCCATACTTTTAATTCAATCCCTAAAATTACATCTTTATACTGCAAACATAAATCCATTCTATCGCTACCAATTGCATATTCCCTTTCTAAAACTCCCCCACCATTAACCACACGATGTAAAAAAGCCATTAATACTATATGCGGAGCAATTTCATGGTAAGCAGCACTACTTAATAATGGTTCTCCATGTTGTCGCCAAAACCTGAGAAATGCTGTTAATAAAGCATCTATATTTAATTCACCTTTTGCTGTCAACCAACTAGGACTAATTAAAGGTAAACTGTCCTGAGTTCCTTGGACTAAAACGCGGGGAATAACTTCACGATATATGGGGTTAGAAATAACTAATCCCCCCATCGGATCACGTCGTAATAATCCTAAATCTATTAAATATTGGCGATCATCTGCTAGGGTATCGGGTAAGGTTTGCCCTGCTAAAATTGGTTCAATAATGTTTTTAACTCGTTTTTCTCTGAGTTTTTCCGCTAAACTATCTAAATGAGTATCCTGACGATTAATTAATATTTCTTTGGCTGTTAAAATATGTTTTTTAGTAATAGTAATACTTCTATCTTTTACCATTTTTTCTACAATTTCTTTAGCTAAAGCATTGACTAGCCAAGGTTGTCCTTGGGTTAAATTAAACGCTGTTTCTATTGCTTCTGTTGTAAAAAGTTGTCCAGTTGCTGCTGTATGTTGTTGATATAATTCTCCCACTTCTGCCAGATTAAAATTTCGCATAGTAAGAGAAGCAACTTTTATATTAAAAGGACTAGATGTATTTAATCTATCACTACCTCCCGATGCTACTTTATAATCTCGCACATCTCGTAAACCAATTAATCCTACTGATGAGGGAAAATTTTCTGGACGGTTAGGAAAACCATCTCTTAACTGTCGTAAAACTGATATTAATGTTTGGTCTTGTAAAGAGTCAATTTCATCTATAAATAATACTATGGGACGATTGATAGCTTTTGCCCAACCTCTTAAAAAAGCCTTTATTCTGCTTCCTGGTTCTTCCTGTTGCCATTGTTTAACAGGTGGTTGGAAATCTTCAGGTAAACTATCTTGAATTGTATTATACCAAGTTCCTAAAATTGCCAATTCTGCGGCACTAGGATCATGATTAAATGCACTTCCTACTTCTACAGATACCATGACTGCGGCATAATTTCCAGTATCAGTAAGTTGTTTTGCTAGGGATAACATAGCGGTGGTTTTCCCGGTTTGTCGTGGTGCATGAAGGACAAAATAACTTTCTTGTTCAATTAGCTCCTCTAAATCTGGTAATCGTACTGTGGGAGATAACATATAGTGGATATCGTCTTTACAGGGACCGGCAATATTAAACCAGCGAGTCATAGAATTTTGGTAATAGGTGAACTCTTTAAGTTTACACTATCTATAATTATGTTGGTATCAAGCAAGATTTTCACAGGTTATGTTTCTCCTTTAAATATTCCCATTTAGCTTGATCTGGATCAAAGTCTGCTGGAATGGCAGGGGCATTTTCAAATAAACCCTGAAATGCTTTGATCCTAGATTTTCTTTTTGGTGTTTCTGGTGCTGGTTCAGTGGTTGGTGGCTGCCCAAACTACAATTTCCACGTTTCTGGGGGGTAAATTCAGGGGTTCGGTAATCAGCAACTTACCAGATTGATCAATTTTTCCTTTGAGTTTGTATGCTTGCATGATGTTTTTTATGATAATCTGTTTTTATATTATTATCTCAAATTGGCTCAATAGGAGGTTATTAACTAAATGTACACCTTAAAAATTAGTAGAGTTGGAAATTACTTGTCTATAACATTACCTCAAGAAGTCCTAGAAAAACTTAAAGTTCAAGAAGGAGACAGTGTATTTGTCACTGAAACACCAACAGGTATTATTATAACTGCTGGTAATCCTGATTTTGAGAAAGCAATGGAGGCTTACAGAAAAGTCAGCACAAAATACAGAAATGCACTTCATGAGTTAGGGAAATGAATGGAATTTTCTGGTTAGATGAAATAATTGTTAAAGCTATACATGAAGACCAATTAATACAGCATGGTGGTCTTGCAGGTGTGCGAGATAACAATTTGTTTTTAGCTAGTTTAGATAGACCGAAAAATTTATTTGCTTATGGTGAACCTACACCCAGTATATTTGATTTAGCTGCGGCTTATGGTTATGGATTTGCTAAAAATCATGCTTTTATAGATGGTAATAAACGGATAGCTTTCGTAGTAATGGCTATCTTTCTGGAATTAAATGGATATTCGTTGGATGTTCCAGAACCCGAAGTTGTTTTAATAATGGAACGACTAGCAAACGGTCAAGAAAGTCAAGAAACTATATCAGAATGGCTGCAAGAAAATTCTATTGGCTGCCCAAACTACAATTTCCACGTTTCTGGGGGGTAAATTCAGGGGTTCGGTAATCAGCAACTTACCAGATTGATCAATTTTTCCTTTGAGTTTGTATGCTTGCATGATGTTTTTTTAGGACTTACGCAAGACGTGGCTGAACGCCTTATTCTTGCGTAGGGGTAATTCATGAGTTACCCCTACTTTCGGTCTTTTTTGCGTAAGTCCTGTTTTTATGATAATCTATTTTTAGATGATATCATATTGATCAAAATTCACTCTCTAAATTTGGGTTTAAATTATGATAACTACACTAATTGAACGGGAAGCAGAACCAATTTTAATTAGTGACCTAACCTGGAGAGAATTTAAAGCTGTTGAACAGCTAATTGAGCGCCCATGGTTAAGGTTATCTTTTTTAGATGGAGTTTTGGAGATTAGAAAAATGCCAAGGAAAAAACACGAAACTATCAAAGAACGTATTGGTGCTTTACTAGAAATTTATTTAGAATTTTTGGGATTAGATTTTACTCCTACTGGTTCTGTCACCTTAGAAAATGAATTTGAAAAGGTTAAAAAAGAAGGTGATGAATCTTATGAATTGGGAGCAAATAGAAAACATCCTGATTTAGTGATTGAGGTGGTTGTTAGTAGTGGAGGGATTGATAAACTGGAAGCATACAAACGGTTACAAATTCCTGAAGTTTGGTTTTGGATGAATGATGATTTATTGTTTTATAGCTTAGGGAATGATGGTTATGATGCTGTTAGTAAATCGCAACTTTTACCAAGTTTAGATATAGGTTTATTGCTGCGTTGTATTAATATAGACAATCATGCTCAAGCACTGCGGGAATTTAGAGCAGGGATCAAAATTATTGAACCAACATAACAATATAAAATGGTGATTTTTTCCGCCTATCTAAAGATTATGTCGGATTAAATAATTGGCTGAGTTGTCAAGATTTTTAGACTGCCAAGATCAATTATCTATCTCAGCCCAAAATGGATGTCCTTTCTTGATAATGTGTCTTTCTGCTACTAACATTATTATTCGTTGTCTTTTAACTCAGCTAGGCTCTTTTCTGTCTTTCTTTTCGACCTTCTTAATCCGTAAATTCGAGAACAAAAAGAGGTGATAATGGCTATTAAATCTGACATAAACTCATCTTGCTTATCCTCACTTTGATTGACAATCTCCACTTTTTTATCTAGTTTTTTTAACAAGATTTCTAGATAATTAGTCCCCAATCTGGCTAGACGGTCTTTGTGTTCAACAATTAAAACATTATAATTGGGGTCAACTAGAATTTTGGCTAATTGTTGGCGATTATCGTTTAATCCACTGCCTACTTCTTTGACAACTTTGTAGATTTTGTCGCCTCTAGCAACAGCATAATCTTTTAATCGGTCAGCTTGTCTATCTAGATTGTCTTTATTTTCGGCGCTGGAAACCCTTGCATAAATGCAAGCTATCAAGTCGGGTTTTGAATGGTTGTCATCCGTTATGATAATTGTACCAGAAGGCAATTGATAACCTGTTAAATTCCCTTGTTTCCACCATCTCCAAGCCGTTCGATAACTTATTGCTGCTTTTTTTGCATAGTCTGATAGTTTCATGTCCACATATTGCCATGTTTGACTATATCTGACAATATTTGTCTTGAAACTTTACAATACCCTCCGCTCAAAGACAGGGACAACCTTTGATCCTAGCCCATCGATCGAAAAACTACTATTAGGGCCACTGGTAGCAACAAGGTGAACGGTGACAGAACTTAACGGCCTATGATTAAAGAAACGAGGAATCAGAACCCTAAATAAATCCTCGCTTGCCTTGATTCTCCCTGATAATTATGGGACTTTTTGCCCGTCACCAAAACCTCCATCAGTGGTTTAAATCCCAACACTTCGGACGTAGCGCGACCGATAGTCGTTATGCTTTACTGGTAGCCTGTTTAATCGGAATTCTCTCCGCCCTTGCCGCTATTATTCTGAAATTGGGCATCGGTTGGTTAGGTGGTTGGCGGGTGCATCTAGTAGCCAATTCCTCTCCTTTCCTAGTTTTGCCCCTCGGCGGTTTTCTGCTTGGTTACAGCGCCGGCTGGATTGTCGAACACTTCTCCCCCGCGGCCGCCGGGGGTGGTATTCCCCAAGTAAAAGCGGCCTTAGCTAAATATCCTTTGCCCCTGTCTTGGCGCGTCGCCCTAGTAAAAATGATCGGGGCGATCCTGATCCTTGGCGGTGGTTTAACCCTTGGTCGTCGGGCCCCCACGGTACACATCGGAGCAGCCCTAGCAGCCCAATTAAGCGTCTGGCTGCCCACCAGTCCCGATCACCGTCGTCAGATGATCGCAGCCGGGGCAGCTGCCGGGTTAGCGGCCGGTTTTACTACTCCCATCGCCGGAGTCCTCTTTGTGATCGAGGAATTAATGCGCGATGTTTCCAGTATGACCCTAGAAACGGCGATCGTGGCTTCCTTTACCGGGGCCGTGGTTTCGATGATGCTGCAGAATACCCCCTCGATTATCACTGAATATGCCAATATTAGCTTCTCTGCCCAAGAAATACCCATTTATTGCCTTTTGGGGGCTTTAGCGGGCTTATTGGGGGCTTTATTCAATCAAGGCATCCTTTTTTGTAGTCAGATGCAGCGGCGTTGGCGGTTATCTTTAGCTTGGCGCATCGGTCTGGTCAGTTGCTTATCGGGAACGGTAGTGGCTTTTTTACCCGACTTTTTTCGAGATAATACGGGTTTACGGGAATTTTTGCTGGCAGGGGAATTAAACTGGCAGAATACCGCCCTCGCTTTTGTGGTCTATTTTTTCCTGACGATGATCTCCTATAGTTCTGGCGCACCGGGAGGACTCCTCGCCCCCGCTTTGGTGTTGGGATCCTGTTTGGGGTTTCTGGTGGGGGGAATCGAGACGAAAATGATGGGTTTCGGCAGCGAACCTAGTTATGCTTTAGCCGGTATGGGGGCCTTTTTTACGGGAGTAGTCAGGGTTCCAGTAACGGCGATCGTGATTGTCTTTGAACTGCATCACAATTTTAATGTTGTGCTGCCCCTGATGTTGACCTGTGCCGTTTCTTATATCACTGCCGAAAGCATTCTACCCGGTTCTCTCTATCAGCATTTACTTTCCGCTAGTGGTATTATTCTCAACGAGGAAACCCCTGCTAATGATGTGCTGGCCCATCTGTCGGCTATAGATGTGATGCAATCCCAGGTGGAAATTCTGCCGGCGGATTTACCCCTGGGGGAAGTGGTGAAAATTATGTCCCGTTCCCATCATCGCGGTTTTCCCGTGGTGGAACAGGGGCGACTATTGGGGATTTTTACCCAAAGTGATCTGGATAAATGGCGATCAAAAAACAGTCAAACCGTCCTGCGGGAGATCATGACTCCCAATCCGATTACTGTGGCCCCCCAGGCAGCTTTAAGCGATGTTTTATTTCTCTTAAATCGCTATCAGCTTTCCCGTTTACCCGTTACCGATGGTCAAAAACTGGTGGGGATCATCACCCGCACCGATATTATCCGGGTGGAAGCTGATCAATTGGGAGGGGTTTGTCAACTGCCCCAACCCAGTACTCCTTCCTATGTGGTTTATCAAACTCGTTCCCCGGCCGTGGGAATAGGCCGGATTTTATTACCTATTGCCAATCCCGACACCGCTACCGCTTTGTTTAAAATTGCCGCCGCAATCGCCCGTGAACGCAATTATGAGATAGATTGTCTCTATGTGATTACTGTGCCTCGTCTTAGTTCTCCGGCGGAAGTCCGGGTAGATACGCGGGAAGGACGCAAATTACTTCATCGTTTGGAAAGATTAGCGCGACAGCAGAATATCTCTGTTCATACACAAATTTCCGTTGCTCAGGATATCGCCGAAGGGATTTTGGCCACGATTCGCGAACGACACAGCAATTTATTAATTATGGGTTGGACGGGGGAAAAATCGACTACTGGGGCGATTTTTGGGTTTTTAGTCGATACTTTGATCGCCCAAGCTCCCTGTGAAACCATCTTGGTAAAATTGGGAACAAAGGATTGTTTTCCCAACGATCCTCATCGGGAAAGGATGTGGCTGATTCCCACCGCCGGCGGTCCCAATGCTCAACGAGCTTTAGCATTATTGCCTAGTTTGCTGTCTTTGTCCGAGTCTTCGGATCATCCCAAACTTTGGTTATGTAAAATTTATTCTCCGACGGAGTTACTGCCAGATCTGTCCACTTTGGAAGTTTTACAAGCATCTTTACAAAAAGCGATCGCACAGATGATCGTGCCTTTACCGATTCCTTCGGCCTCTCCGGCCGAGGCAATAATTAATCTGGTAGAATCGGAAGACTGTTCCTTGGTGCTTTTGGGTGCGTCCAGGGAAAGTTTGCTCAATCAGTTCTTAAATGGCAATATCCCCTCGACGATTGCCCGTGCCGTTAATTGCACTGTGATTCTCGTGCGAGGGGAATTATCAGATTAGTTTATTAGCTAGGCGGAAGCTAAACTTAAACCGAAGGGTACGGTATTGTCAATTTTCGCCCCTTGACTTTCCTCTAGGGAATGGGGGTAGAATATTTCCCCCTCTAGTTGACCATCGGAGTCATCGTCATCCCCATCGCTGATATAAAGGCGTTCACAGGGGATATTATCGGAAAGGATGGCACTGGCCATCATCCCCGTATGAATCTCTAAGAAAGCATCGGCTAGGGTCTCAAATACTAAACGCTGCCCCGGGAAAACCACCCTTTCAAAATACCAGTTAGCAATATTGGTGATGCGAACAATTTGAATATGACTGGTCGCATTGACATAACAACAAAGAATACTATTTTTCTTGCCGTTGGGGAGGGGATCGAGAATCTGTGCCATAGCAATTGGGGTGATCTTAAAGTGGGTTTGTCATCGCTCCTTCACCCTAACATCCTTTGATCCCCGATAGTTGTAAAGATGATTACATTACTCCGATAAAAATCTACCGATCGCTTTTTCTGGTGATAGAAGGCGGTTTTTATTAAAAAATCATTAAATTTAACTAATGCCTAGTTTTGGCTATTTGTCAAGGGGGGAACTACGTTTTTTTGCTGTTTTTCTTGATTTTTTGCTAGGCTATTTATCACTCAATTTTGTTGACGGTTTCAGGATTATCGAAACCGAGGTAATTTTTGTCAAGTTAGATACCTCTTGCTCTTGATCTTATCGATCTGGTTGACTAAAAAGGGGCGGCCTGTGCTGGGACTGATAAGTTTTACAGTGCTGGGGATAATAATCCCTCGATTGTTCGGGGTTTCTAGCCAAATTTCCCCTGAGAATCCCCGTCTTTTGCAAGCGGGGAAATGTCAACTCATCCATACTTGGGACTCTATCAATCGATTTTCCCGGCCGAAGCAGTATTAACTATAAACTTTCTAAAACCTCTTGAGCGGCGGCCAAAGTCCGTTCGATATCGGCCTCTGTGTGAGCTAAAGAAGTAAAACCAGCTTCAAACTGGGAAGGAGCTAGATAAACGCCTCTTTCCAACATTCCCCGGTGAAAACGACCGAATTTAGCCACATCGGCCTTTTTGGCCTCTTCATAGTTATGCACGGGGGTGCCAGTGAAAAACATCCCGAACATGGCACTGATATGACCTCCAAAAACTCTATGACCAGCATCTCTGGCCACTTTCAGCAGCCCTTCAGTTAAGGATTTGGTCACTTTATCGAGATATTGGTAGGTGCCGGGGCGCTGGAGTAACTCTAGGGTTTTAATTCCCGCCGTCATGGCCAGGGGGTTGCCGGATAAGGTTCCCGCTTGGTACATCGGGCCGGCCGGAGCCACCATCGCCATAATATCGGCCCGACCGCCGTAGGCCCCCACTGGCAGCCCACCGCCGATAACTTTGCCGAGGGTGGTTAAATCGGGGGTGATGCCGAATTTTTCCTGAGCGCCACCGTAGGCGATGCGGAATCCGGTCATTACCTCATCAAACATTAATAGGGACCCGTATTCCTTGGTTAATTCCCGCAATCCTTCTAAAAAGCCAGCATCCGGCACGATAAAGCCGGCATTACCCACCACTGGCTCTAAAATCACCCCGGCAATCGAGTCGGGATTTTCGACAAAGAGGGCTTTTACCGCTTCCAGGTCATTGTAGGGGGCGGTTAAAGTGTTGTTAGTGGTGGTTTTGGGAACCCCCGGCGAGTCGGGTAGGCCCAGGGTCGCTACACCAGAGCCGGCTTTAACGAGGAACATATCGGCGTGACCGTGATAACAGCCCTCGAATTTGATGATTTTATCCCGGCCGGTAAAAGCCCGCATTAAGCGCAGGACGGACATACAGGCTTCGGTGCCGGAATTGACAAAACGCACCATTTCAATGCTGGGAACGGCATCAATCACCATTTCAGCGAGAATATTTTCTTGGACACAGGGAGCGCCGAAACTGGTCCCTTTATCTAGGGCATCGTGTAGGGCGGCAATCACTTCGGGATGGGCATGACCACAGATAGCCGGCCCCCAAGTTCCCACATAGTCTATGTATTCGTTACCGTCCACGTCGCGAATATAGGCCCCTTTGACGCTTTCAAAAACGATGGGTTGACCACCGACGGATTTAAAGGCCCGCACGGGGGAACTTACACCCCCCGGCATTAATTTTTGAGCGGCTGTAAAGATTTCTTTCGATTTTGTTGTTTGATACGAAGATGTGCTAACCAATCCTGTCTCCTTGTCTATTTGAGTCTATCGGTTTCGGGGAATGCCCGGAGCTTTGTTTTGTTAACTTCCTGCTGCTTGTTCCATTTTAAAGATCACTGGCCTACATTTGACGCAATTTTTCCCTAGGAAGAGCGCTGGTCGGCTCAAGTCTCGCTCTTCTTGACTTATAGCTTGATGGTTAACAGCTGATGTAATTGGCTGAGAAAGGGCAAAAATTTCACTTTTGACAATTTTTCCACAATCTTTTCAGAATTGCAGTAAAAACCTAGCAATGGGCGAAGTTATTGCTATTGATAGATTTTAGCCCAGAAAGAGCGATCGAAAAAAGCTCCGGTTTTCCACAGATTTTCCACAGGGGAATTCTTGCTATTATTTCTTAGCGTACAAAAAAACTATTCCTGCCATGAAATTTACCAGTAGTCAAAGCGAACTCAACAGCAATTTATCCCTAGTTAGTCGGGCCGTTGCCAGTCGTCCTACCCATCCGGTGTTGGGCAATGTTCTCTTTTGTGCCGATGAGGAAAAGGGCGAAATTAGCCTGACTGCTTTTGATTTGAGTTTAGGGATTCGCACCAGTTTTCGGGCCGAGGTGGTGGAAGGGGGCAAGATTACCCTGCCGGCAAAATTACTTAACGATATTGTCTCTCGTTTGGGAGAGGGGGAAATCACCATCTCTGTGGAAGAAAACGAGAATGATGAGGAGCATAGTCTCGCTTTCCTGAAAACTGCCTCGGCACAGTTCCAAATTCGCGGCATGAAGGCCGATGAGTTCCCAGAATTACCTACGGTGGCCGATGGGGAAATTGTTAATTTACCTATAGTTGCCTTGACAGAGGGACTAAAAGGTGCGTTGTTTGCCGCTAGTGGTGATGAAACTAAACAGGTGTTGACGGGGGTACATTTAACTAAAACCGTCGATTGTCTAGAATTTGCCGCTACAGACGGTCATCGTTTAGCGGTGGTACAAACTCCCCTAGAGGAGGTGGAAAGTGCCTCTGGTGGCTTTAATGTCACCATTCCGGCCCGGGCCCTGCGCGAATTGGAAAGAATGATGGCAACAAAACAAAATATCGAGACTATTACTCTGCACGTGGATGATTCTCAAGTCATCTTTGAAATGGGGGAACAGAGGTTAACCAGTCGTAAGTTAGAAGGGGCCTATCCCACTTATAATCAGTTAATTCCTAAATCCTTCGAGCGTTCTTTGGTTTTAGACCGCAAACAATTAATCCGTTGTTTGGAATTAGTGGCGGTTTTATCGGACCAAAAGAATAATTTAGTCAAGTTTAGTCTCGATAGCGAAAATGACCGTTTATCCCTAGCGGTGGAATCTCCTGATTTAGGTAGCGCCAAAGAGTCCATGGCGGCAGAAATTCAGGGAGAAAGTGGCGATATTGCCTTTAATGTTAAATATTTGATGGACGGTTTGAAGGCTTTACCTAATAATGATATCCAAATGCAGTTAAATGCTAGTACCCAACCGGTTATTTTTACCCCCTTGGGAGGTTTAAAGATGACCTATTTGGTGATGCCGGTACAAATTCGTCAGTAATTCTGACTTAATCGGAACCGTGGGATTTGTTTTTAACCTATCCCAAGCACTGGATTGTAAGTAGCTGGTTATAATTAAATTGAAGATAGATTTTGGTGTCGATACCCCCTTAATCCCCCCTTGATAAGGGGGGTGTCGATCCCCCCTTAATCCCCCCTTGATAAGGGGGGTGTCTGATAGTTTTTAACGCCTAACTACTTATTAACTCAATCCTATTTTCTCGCCAAAGGATTGGGTTTATTCTCTCTATTTTGGCGATATACTGTTGATAATTGAACAACTTCACGGATTGAATGGATATCTTATACTAAATCCGGTTATTAAAGACTGATTATTTATTCCCCCTTTTGCCTTTTGCATGAGTGCCTGTCCTGATATGTAGCCTATACTGAACGGATTTAGTATTAATGGCGATCGCTAACAAGAAGTCCTCCCTACCGATGGACTGGGTTTTACCTCAATCTGCTTAACCCGAACTCAGGTTAATTTAGGCTTTTCTGCCGAAAACAAAAGATAATCATCAAACGCCATAAACCAACCCCGATTGCTTGACCAAGCTTCAAGTCCTGGGTTATCTTTCTGGAGATCGATAACTAAATCATGCTTACTAATCCCTTGGCTAATCTGGGCAAAATAATGAACCATTGCCGGCCAAACATATTCACTAATAGATAAAGCTTGGATATTAACAAATCCATGCTTTTTGAGTTTTTCCACATAAGTATGTCGGTCGTATTGATTAGCAAAGGGAATACACATTTTCTTACTATTAACCCGCAGCCAGAAGTTAATTTCTCGACCCACTCTAGGCAAACAATCCGCTATAGCCAACCTTCCACCGGGCTGCAAAACTCGAAAAGCTTCCGCAAAAAAATCCTCACGAGTGTCAAAATGAAAAGCACATTCTAAAGCGGTCAACTTATCAAAAGAATTCTCATGAAAGGGG
Organism: Microcystis sp. M_OC_Ca_00000000_C217Col; assembly: GCF_007095585.1. NCBI lineage: Bacteria > Bacillati > Cyanobacteriota > Cyanophyceae > Chroococcales > Microcystaceae > Microcystis > Microcystis sp. M_OC_Ca_00000000_C217Col. Next base: position 80,683 of record NZ_SFBV01000248.1, on the reverse strand, counting down.
ATTTGAGTAGCCGAGCCGACTTGAAGTTTTATCCTGTCCGATAAACCTGCTTTAGCTACTCTTTCTTGAGCAATTTCTACTTGTAACTCGGTTGTATTTAGACCGATAATTGAGCCAACATTGTTTTCCCTTACCCAGAGTAAATCCTGTTCAGCAAAACCGAAACCCACATCCAAAAGGTGATCTCCGGCTTTAAGTTCGGCTACTTCGGCTAATTTACGCGCTAAAGCGGCACAAGCTCCGTTATAAGTTGTTTCTTCTTGCCAATAACCAAAATTAAGCCATTGGGGAAAATTAGGATCATGAAGATGAGGATCGCGTTTCGCTATATTAGTATACAGTTCAGAAACTTGAAACTGATCTTGCAAAAACGCCATTTCTCGAACCGGATTAAGGATAAATTGTTTGATGGTTGCCCAGCGATTACGCCATTCATCTTTGAGGGGAATTTTGCCGATGTTTTCCAAATTATTATCCTCCTAAGGATTTTGCAGAAATATTGCCATTTTTAATTAACCGAATCCCTGAGATTCTCTAGATGCTTTAAAAAAGATTCCACACCTCCGGATTAATCATATAAGGAGGCTTCTCTCCCTGAAGCACTTGTAATATTTGATTCGCCGCCGAAACAGCAGCCGCTAGACTCGCTTCAGGGGTTACTCCGGCTAAATGAGGTGAGAGAATGACATTCTCAAAATTATATAAAGGATTATCTAAAGCCGGCGGTTCTGGTTCAAAGACATCGAGGGCGCATCCAGCTATCAATTTTTGATTAAGGGCGATCCCTAAATCCTTTTCACAAACGACTTTTCCCCGGGAGGTATTAATTAAAAAAGCTGTTGGTTTCATCTTTTTAAAAACTGATATATTAAACATTTCCCGCGTTTCACTTGTTAGTTCAGTATGCAAAGAAACAAAGTCCGATTCAGCCAGAAGAACATCTAAATCTTTGAGCAAAGTTGCTCCTACTGTCTCCGCTTTGCTGGCTGGAACATAGGGATCATAAGCTAATACTCTCATCCCCAGTGCTAGGTTACATTTGTGAGCCACCAGAGTACCAATTCTTCCTAAACCTACAATACCAAGGGTCTTGTTTTCGAGTTGAATCGGTTGCATCTGATTGCGAATTAAATAGTTACCCTTTTTCACACAATGATCTAAAAAAGGGAGCTTTTTAGCAAGGGCTAAAATCATAGATAAGGTGTGTTCTGCTACAGCTGTAGTTGACATTCCGGGATTATTAACAACGATAACCCCCTGTTCTGTTGCTGCCATAATATCAATAGAATCTGTGCCAAATCCAGAGGTACTAATTACTTTTAAGTGTTTTGCTAATCGGATTGATGAAGCCTCTAACTTATTAGGATAACGCACAAATACGCCAGATACTTCTTGAATGGCCTCATTAATTTTATCCAGTGTAGGGTTGGACAAAATCTCTATATTAGTAGATTCTTCAAGAAGTTTTTGCCCCGCTTCATCATACATTTTTCCGATTAAAAGAACCCTGTGTTTTTGAATATCCATAGTCAGAGTTTTTGGTGAAGTAGTAGTCATCGTAATTTTTCCTAAATTGAGTTTTAGCAATGAAACAGTTACAGAGATTTTGAGGCTCGATAATCATCTATGGAAACAAGTCGCCAACTAGAATCCTCTAAAAGTTCTAAGACCCATTGATGATACTTAAATAAACTTTCTCGATGACCTACGCTAATAAAAGTTGTCTGTGCTTTTTGTAACTGGTGATATAAGGTTTGTTCGTTGTTCAAATCTAAAGCACTTGTGGCTTCATCTAAGATTACATAGCGGGGATGGGTTACTAACAATCGGGCAAAAGCAAGGCGTTGTTGTTCTCCTAAAGATAATATATTTTCCCAGGGAACTTCCGCATCAAAGCCATGAACTTTTGTGGCTATATTTTGAAGATTAACTTGTTGTAAAACGGATTCAAGTTCTCCATCGGTCATTTCACGGGTTGTTTTAGGATAAAGTAACTGTTCTCTGAGAGTTCCTAAAATAATATAAGGACGTTGAGGTAAAAAGAGAAATTCTTCTAAGGGAGGTCGTTTTAAACAACCAGTTCCTGCATTCCATAAGCCAGCAATAGCTCTTAATAGAGAACTTTTACCTCGTCCACTCGGTCCGACAATTAATAAACCTTCGCCTGGTTCGATAGATAGGGATAAATGTTGAACAATTACCTTTTCATAATCCGGTGTTTGTAAAGTAACATCCTCAAACTCGATCTCATTTTGTTCAAGGGTTTTAATGGTACTAGCATCCTTGGGTTGTCGGTCCATTTCTTCTAAGGCCGACGAAAATTCAGATAGACGCTCAACATAACTGGAAAATCTGCCCAAAGAACCAAATTCAAGGATTAACTCAGAAAAACCATTAGCAAACATACTGCAAGCAATAATAGCCTGATTAACTTGTCCGAAATCAATTTCCCCCCGAATATAGGCTGGAGCGAAGACGACAAAGGGAAATATTTGAATAACTGAGCGATAACTTCGACTAAAAATGTCTTGATTTTTCTCCCAATCAATCTTACTGAGAGAATTTCTGACGAGATTATTAAATCGACGTTGAATGATTTTCAACTCTTGATTTTCGCCTTGAAAAAAGGCAATAGATTCAGCATGATTCCGAACATGAGTTAAAGTGTAGGTGTAATTAGCTTTGGATTCCAATTCTTCTTGACTAATCTTATCTAATTCTCGACTTAAAGAAACAGCAATTAGGTTGCCGATAATTGTATAAGCCACTAGAATCAAGGCGGCTAGTCGGGAAATTGAGAAAAGAATTACTAAAAAAGTAGTCATTTCTAAGACTTTTTCTAATAAAATAGCTCCAAAATTAACAGCATTTCTAGCAATGGGTTCTATTTCTTGGGCTATCCTTTGATCCGGATTATCCACATCGGATCTAAAATTAATTTTGTAATAAGCGCGATGGCTCAAATATTGGGTAACAACCTGCTGATTTAGCCATTCATACCAATCCAGAATAATTCTTTTTTTAACAAATTTAGAAAATGCAGTAAACAGGGTAATTAAAAGTAATCCTAAGCCATAAAGTAATAAACTTGTCATAAACTTAGAGGCATTTTTATCTTGAATAATGACATCAACCAAATAGCGATTAACGAAGCTATTAACTGCATTAGAGGCCACCAGTCCAACAATTACTAAAACAAGGAGAAACAGCATTCCCCATGAACTTATTACCTCTGAAAATGTCCTTCCTTTAGGATCGGTTGGATACCAGTAAGGAGCGGCAATCAATTTCAAATTATCAAAAAATTGATGAGAACTTTTTACGGTTTCTTGTTGAAAAAATGGAGTTTGCATAGTTTGAATATAGGGTAACTTTTAGGAAATGCCTTGAATTTTTTTTAACTTCAAGCTTTCTAACTTCAAGGCTTAGGATTATTTAATCTCCTAAAAAAGCCTCCAAATCAGTAAGTTCTTGTAAGATTAAATCCTCACTAATCTCCTGCTGAACTTCAGTGAAGTTAATCATCTTCTCGGCTGTTTTTTGAACTTTTTCACCGAAAATACGGTCAAACAGATAATCAACTAAGCGTCTAATATTAGGAAAGTCAAAGACTAAAGAAGTGGGTAAGAGAACTTCTAATCCTTTCTCTAAACGATTTTTCAATTCAATAGAGGATAGGGAATCAATTCCCATTTCTATCAATCCTTGTTCTGTATCTGGCATAGATTTAATCCCTAAAATCATTCTGACTTGTTTGCTAACATATTCTAACAAATATTCCCGACGTTCTCCGAAAGGCATCTCCTCTAAAAGATGCAGTACAGAGTCTGATTCTTGAACAGACTTAATGGGAATTTCTGAGAGTCCTAAATTTTTTAGGAGTGGTTTTTCACCTTTAAATTGATAGATATTTTTGAAACGAACCCAATCCACATCAGCGATTAAAACTTGTGTTTGATTAGAAGCCATAATAGCATCCATCACCCTCAAGGCCATATCTGGAGCAATTTCCCTGATGCCAATCTGTTTGAGCCAGTCCTCATAGTCTTGAGACACTATACCATGACCCGCCAATAATGCCCAATTTAAAGTCGTTGCAGGAAGTTGTTGAAGATGACGGAAATGAGCCAAAGCATCCAGCCAATGACTAACAGTATCATATAAGCCTTGTTCCTTTGCCCCCCAAATTGCACCCGCCGAAGAAAACAGCACAAAATAGTCTAATTGAGTACCCAAAGATAGTTGATGTAAATTCCAAGAACCCTTAACTTTTGCCTGAAAAACTGCTTCTAGATCCTGCAAAGTACAGTCTTTTAATTGAGCTTGTCGGCCTGAGATTCCGGCAAGATGGAAAATGCCACGCAAGGCATAGGCGGTTTTTTCAATCTGGGTAAATATGGCCTGCATAGCCTCAAAATTGCCAACGTCTGCCGAAATAACTTCGATTGATGCTCCTTTTTCCTCTAATTTTCTGATTTTTTCTGATATTTGGGCTAATTCGGTTGCTGAATCCCACAGGAAGCGAGCCGGTAATGAGCGGCGTGTCGTTAAAATGAGATGTTTTGCTCCTAAATTGACTAAATGTTCCGCCAATTCTAAGCCTAGATGTCCTATTCCTCCCGTAATTAGGTAGGTAGCCTCAGGTTGAATCTTAACGGTTGTTGTCTCTAGAGACTTGAGAGGAAGCAGACGAGCAACATAGCCTTGACCTTTGCGGAAGACCAAATGATCCTCTTCGTGAGCATGAGTTAATCCTAATAGTAATGCGGTAATATTTTGAGTAATATCAACGTCGGGATCAAGATCCAGCATACCTCCCCATAATTGCGGATTTTCTAGGGCAATAACACGCCCCATTGCCCAAAGAGGAGACTGAAACCCTAAAGAAGGCTGTTCTAATTCAAAGGGTTGGGCCCCCTGAGTGACAAGGAATAATTGAGGGGGATTAGGGATTGTTTGAATAGCTTTGAGAAGATTTAAAAGATAGTTACAGCGATTCAATAAAATGGATTCTGGTTGCTCTTTGGGAGTACTATTCAAAAGATAAATAATTCGATCTGGAGATGGATTTGACGCAAACCATTCCTCTAATTGTTGTAGTTGATTAGCATTCAAACAAGACTCAGAAGATGATATTTGTGTATTTTTCTGCCCTTGATAAATTATCCGACAGGAATCACACTTTTTCAGTAGTTGCTCTTGAATCCCTAAGGGAAAAGTATCTTGTTCTGGGTCAACCTCGGTAAAAATTAGCCAGTTTTTAGCGAGGTTAGGGGGGATTTCTGAACTTTGAGCCAGAATAATACTTTGCTGAAATAAAACACTACCTATTTTTTGATCAGGAGAAACAAATTCTACCTGAGAAAACCCCGATTTAAGCAGAATAGATTCCCAAGTCGATGCTGTAATTATAGGATGATTTGGGCGCAAATGATAATCGCTAAAACGCCACCAACCTTGAGTCACACCAAAGATTAAATCAATCCAGGAAGATTGCTGAGTTAATTCTAACAGTAATAAATGACCGCCTGGACGTAGTAAACTTTGAATATGAGGCAAGGTTTCCTCTTGTAAATTGGCGGTAGAGTGTAAGACATTAGCTGCGATAATCAAGTCATAAGAATGACAGCAAAACCCTTGTAATTTCGGATCTTTTTCAATATCGAGAACTTTGTATTCTAGTCCAGAAAATTCAGCCAAATTATCTCTAGCTTTCTCTAGAAAGAAGGGGGAAACATCAGTGAATGTGTAGGTAATTTGACGAGAGTTACAAGCTTTAAGAACCTGTTGGGTTGTAGCTCCAGTTCCCGCACCAATTTCGAGAATGCGGAGGGAGGCTGAGGGAGCATAACTTGAGAGGAGAAGTTCAACGGTTTTAGAGATACCCAGATTGAGAATTTTTGCCGAAGATGTATTTTTATAAAATTCGCTGGCTCCTCCTTGTCCATCTTGAGAAAATAGGATAGATAAAGGAGATATTTTTCCCGTAATAATGGCCGCTAAATTTGTGGCAACTTGTCGAAATAGATTGAGTTCTATTTGAGCATTAGGATAATGATTGATTAAATCCTCTACCGCTAAATCAGGATTAGACTGTTCGGGTTCTTTAACAATTTTCCATAGGGTATTTTGCTTTTCTAAAATGCCGACTTTCGCTAATATTTCTAGAAGATGATTCCAGAAAGATTTATATTCTTGTTTGAGTTCAGCTTGAATAAAACTTTGATCAGGATCAAGAAAGGTATTCATTTGAAAGAGTTCTAAATCTTTCAGAGCTTTAACAACAAAGTCAGCCGCCAGTTTTTCCATTTCAGAAAAAGCGCGAGAAACTCCCATCAATTCTGAGGATTGTAATTGGGGTTCTAAGTAAACCTCTAAATCCGTTTTAAGGGGGGTCAAATTTTGTAGCTTACCGTTGGCTAAATCCCAGGGAAGCCAAGCTACTTGATAAAGTAATTTGGCAAAATTAAAGTCCTCTTTTTCCTGATAATAGAGTTTAATCAACTGTTGAACAATGGCGGATATTGTTGGTTTTTCATCTTCAGAATAATGACCTGTTTCTAAGAGGGTTTGCATCAAAGTATTTTTGTCCTTTTCAGATAACATTTTGACTAGATTAGATTCCTGTGGAACAGTTGCAGATGGGGTTTTTAAAGGAATCCAGTGTTGACGTTTTTGAAAGGGATAAGTAGGTAAAGCACATCGTCTAGGATGATAGTCTTGATCAAAACTAAACCAGTCTATCTTTGCACCGCGAACATAAAGTTTGCCCAGACTTTCTAATAAAACTTGCCAATCAGAAAATCCTGAGCGTAAACTGGGTAGAGTTAGAGGTTCAGATGAAGATAGGGATGATTGAACAATTCCTGAGAGAATAGGTTGAGGTCCAATTTCAATAAAGGTATCACATCCGAGAGATTGTAGGAATAAAGCCCCTGGATGAAATTGTACCGTATTTAGTAAATGTTGAAGCCAATACTGAGGAGTCATAATGCTGTCATCAGCAATTTCTCCTGTTAGGTTAGAGACCAGAGAAATTTGAGGTTGACTGAAAGAAATCTCTTGAAGAATCGTTTTAAATTCTGCAACCATTGGCTCTACTAAAGGGGAGTGAAAAGCATGGGAAACTTTGAGTTGACGAACTTTCACCCTGGCATTAGTGAAATGGTTACAGAGTTTTTGAATTACGCTTTTTTCTCCAGAAATAACGGTATGTTGTTCCGCGTTAATGGCAGCAATAGCGATTTTTATGCCTTGGCTTTGGCACTGCTCAATAACTGAGTTCTTATCGAGAAAAATAGCGGCCATTTCCCCTTGATTTTGGGGTAATTGCCCCATCAAGTTGCCTCGATGGCTGACCAGTTTTAAGCCACTTTCAAGATCAAAAACACCAGCAAAACAAGCAGCTGAATATTCTCCTAAACTATGGCCTAAAATAGCGGCTGGTTGAATTCCCCAAGAATGCCATAATTGAGCGAGAGCAACTTCAATCAGAAATAGTGCCGGTTGGGTATAAGCGGTTTGGTTTAAGGGGTCATCTGTATCGGCAAATACGACGTTTAGTAGGGATTTACCCGTTAGTTTTTGATAGTATTTTTCCCCTGCATCTAAAGTTTTTCTAAAGGTGGGTTGAGTCTGATAGAGTTGATGAGCCATCCCTGCATATTGAGAACCTTGTCCTGTAAATAAAAAGGCAATTTTAGGCGGTCTTTTTTCATCAACTATACCATGAATAGTTGACTGATAATCTAGTTGCTTGAACTGACGTAATTGTTCAATAAAATCACTGTTTTTATAGCCAGTTAAGGCTAACCGATTTGAGAAATGAACTCGGCCTGTATTTGCCGTAAATACTACATCAGACATATCCTTTTCAGGTTGACTTTCTAAAAAGTCTATGTAGCGACTTACTAACTCTTTTAAAGCTGGTTCGGTTCGAGCGGAAAGGGTGAGCAAATGATAGGGACGTTTGCTCTGATTGTCTTGAGGAATAATGGGAGGAGCTTCTTCTAGAATAACATGAGCATTAACCCCGCCAATACCTAAAGAGTTTACCCCTGCCCGTCGGGGTAATTTTTCGTCCTTGTCTTGCTTAGTAGTCCAAGAAATAGCTTCATTATTAATATAAAAAGGAGTCTGAGAAAAATTAATTTGAGGGTTAGGATTTTGGAAATGTAATGTAGGTGGAATAATCTTATATTTGAGGGACAAAGTCGCTTTCATTAAACCAGCAATACCAGAAGCAATCTGCATATGTCCGATATTGGTTTTTACTGAACCTAAAACACATTCTCCCTCATTTGCCCCCTGATAAACTTTAGCTAAAGCATCAACTTCTATGGGATCTCCAAGGGGGGTTCCTGTGCCATGAGCTTCCACAAAACTAATTGTATTAGCATCAACACCAGCAAAGGCTAAGGCCTCCGTAGCGGCAGCAATTTGACCCTCTCCACCGGGGGCAGTAAATCCTAATTTTTGGCCACCATCATTATTAATAGCAGAGCCTTTAATAACTGCATAAATATGGTCATGATCGGCTAAAGCATCTGACAATCTTTTGAGCATAATTACTCCTACTCCACTGCCAAAAATAGTCCCTTTTGCTTCAGCATCAAAGGCGCGACAATGGCCATCAGGAGACATAATCAGTCCTTCTTGATATAAATAACCAATTTTTTGAGGAGAATTAATTGAAGCAGCTCCAGCTAAAGCCATATCACTTTCTCCACTGATGAGACTCTGACAAGCGAGATGAACTACAACTAATCCAGTAGAACAAGCGGTTTGAACATTAACGCTCGGACCATGTAAGTTGAGTTTATAAGAAATTCGCGTTGTTAAATAGTCTTTGTCATTAGCTACCATTGTTTGAAACCCTCCCATTGAATCTAGTGTGAAGGGTTGTAACTCGTCATTACTATCTAATTTACCCCGATTAGGATAACAATTATTTATCAAATAGGTGTTCATACTTGCGCCAGCAAATATACCAATTGATCCTTGATAAGTATTAGGATTATAACCGGCGTTTTCTAAACATTCCCAACTACATTCAAGCAGTAAACGTTGCTGAGGATCTAGTAATTCTGCCTCTCTATCTGTATAGCCAAAAAATTCGCTGTCAAAGTATTCAACTTGCTCGAGAATTGGTCTAGCTCTAACATAATTAGGCTGATTAAATAGTTCCGAAGACACTCCCGATTCTTGTAATTCTTCTTCAGAAAAGAAAGAGATAGTTTCGATTCCATTTTTTAAATTTTCCCAAAAGGTTGTTAAATTTTTAGCCCCTGGGAATTGCCCCGCCATACCAATAATTGCAATGTCATGGGTTTGATTATGGCGACGGCTCCGATTTTCGGCACGTTGACGGCTTTTTTGTGCTATAACTTGATTAGTATTTGATTCTTCGCTTAAGAAACGGGCTAGGGTGGCAACGGTAGGATTTTTAAACATTTCAGCAAGGGATAGCTGACGGTTAAAAAGTTTTTCAAGTTCATTTTGAACTCGGATTAAGTGTATAGAATGTCCCCCTAGTTCAAAGAAGTTATCCTCTAAACCAACTGAGGTTAACTGTAAAACTTCACTCCAAACTGCTGCTATTTGACGTTCATTTTCTGATTGAGGTAAGGTTTGATTTTTCTGACGCTCTTTTGCTAAATATTGATCTATTTCTTGGATACGGCTGCTAAATAATCCCTGTTCAAAATCCTTTTTTAATTTAGATTTTTGAACTTTGCCAATAGAGGTTTTAGGAACTAAATTTCTGTCTATTGGAATGACATAAGCTGGAGCAATCCCGAATTTTTGGGTTACATGACTGCGAATTTTTCTAACAACTTTTATCCCCTGTTCAAATTGCTCAGATTCTGGGCTAAAAGTAATAATTAATAAGTCAGTTTCTCGACTTTGATCAAAGACGGCAAAGGCGGCTGTATAAGATACTTTAACCCCTTCTAATTCTTCGATTGTTGTTTCAAGTTCATGGGCAAAGTAATTAACACCATTAATTATAATTTCTTGTTTTTCTCGCCCAGTAATAAAGAGTTCGCCCTTAAATAAATACCCCAAATCTCCCGTAGTAAACCACCCTTCTTGAAAAACTTCCTGGTTGAGTTCAGTATTATTGTAATATCCTTTAGTAACAGAATTACCTTGAATTTGAAGCTTTCCAATTTCTCTTTCAGGTAAAGGATTATTTTCCTGATCGACTATCCGGATAGTTGCTCCAGGAATCGGCTTTCCTAGAGAGACAAAACTATTTTCTTCGGTGAGTTCATTTTTACTTAAACCGGCTGACCAAGTAATCCCAGAACAGGATTCAGTCATGCCAAAAGCTGGTTTAATCGCTCTCTCCCGTAGTTGATGTTTTTCGAGAATTTCTAAGAATAGGCGAATAGTTTTTACTGAAACTTGCTCGCCAGCATTCACTAAAAATTTCATTGAGGAGAGGTTATAAGAGACGTGCTTAAGTTCTTCGGCCTGTTGATTAATTAAGGAAAATGCAAAGTTAGGAGACCAAGAAATGCTTACTTGATGCTTTTGAATGAGTTCTAACCATTGCAGGGGTTGGCGTAGGACTAATTCCATGGGAACATGAATTTGATCACAAGCCAAATCTACCGCCATAATTCCTAAAAATACGATAGCTCCTACATGATCCAAAGGCATCCAATTAAGGGTAACTTCTTGTTGGGTAAAGTGGTTCATCGCCACTGTACCAGCAGTCATGGACAGAATATTATGATGAGTTAATATTACTCCCTTGGGCATACCGGTACTACCCGAAGTAAAGAGTAATAAGGCTGGAGCTTGTGGATCAAGAATCGGCAATTGATGGACTTTAGAGGGGGCTTTTCTGAGTTCATTAACTGAGATAACTTGCCACCCTTCTAGATGAGAGGAAGTTCCTAATTTTTCAATTTCAGTAATTAGCTCACTGTCGGATAATATCAAAGGATTGTCTAAAATTTTCCAAACATTCTCTAGTTTTTTGACGGCAGAATTTTCCAGATCATAGCTAGGAGCAACGGTCAAAGGAACTGGAATAATTCCCCCTAAAAAACAAGCCCATAGTGCGGGAATAAAGTCTTGATTTTTGGCAATTTGTAGAATGACTTTATGCCCTAATTTTATCCCTTTTTGTTCCAGTCCATTTAAAATAACGAGAGCATCTTGATATAAGTCTTGATAACTCTGAAAATATTCAGTTGCGTCATTTTTAATATAAGTAATTCCATGATTATTATGTTTAGTGGCAGTTTCTAAGACTTCTGACAGAGTCCGCCAATTATCTTCCAATTGTCCTCCAAAACTGATTGAATGCTTAGACATTTTTTTTTACACCTCTTGATCAAAAATAGGAATAATCTTGAAAACCTGATGAGCCAGTATATCGCTACGCACAAGTTAAAAGTCAGAAGTGATCAACTCAAGTTTGAATTGTACCTGATAGAGGTGCGATGGTCAAGGGCTTTTTGGGTTTGAAGGCTGATGGCAGTCGGTCACTAGATCTACCTGAGCTTGTTTGATGATTAACTGAGAAAAGTTTTGAGCGATGGTACTTAAAGGATCGATCGCTTTAATGGAGTCAATTCCTTTGAGTTTGAGAGATTTTGTTAAGAGATGAAATTCGGTACACCCAGAAATATAGGAGCGAGTGTTATATTTCTCTAATAATGCTTCTATATCCCTAAGAATACTTAACGGATCCTGTCCTCTTTTTAGCACTTTATAGATCATTTCATGAATCAACTTTTGATCACTTTCTGAGAGAGAAATAATCAGATCTGCGGTGGTGCAGCCTTCATGAAATAATTTTTTCTGGTAAGTCCCTGTACTAGCAAGTAAAAGGGTAGGTTTATTATATTCTTGGAGTTCTTGGTCCGCTATTTTAATTAAGGAAATAAGTTTATCCTTCAGATTTTCGGGAATCTGAGGTAGAGCATAATGAGCCGTACAACAGCCAATGACTATGCAATCAGCCAGTTTATTGAGATGTTCCAGATTGACTTGAATAAAATCAATAAATTCTCTTTCTTTTCCACTATCAATAGAACCTGTGCGATCAGGTGCAGAGGGAAGGGAAAAAACGATAACATTAGGGGCTTCTTGTTCCTTATCAATAAAAGGATTATATTCATAAATCGACTTCAGAAATTCGGCAGTAACCACTGGTCCCATACCACCTAAAACGCCAAGAATCGGTAGTTTTGTCTTCATTAAAATATCCTGCTAGTGTAATCGCTGTTGACTAAAAATTAAAGTCTTCTGTGAACAGTTCCTGCCCCTCTTGAATAAGATTTTCTGAGGAAGCTAAGGATAAGTTTATCAAAGGTTCATGGGCAAATTTTAAAACTTGCTCCAGCCAGTTTTTGAACAAATCTATGATCAATAAAATTCGCTCATGGATAAATATATCTGTGTTGTAGATTAGCTTGAGATAAAGTTCTTCTTCCTCAACAAAGATAAATTCTAAATCAAATTTAGCGGTAATCATTTTTGGGTCAATGGAGTTAACTGTAATTCCGTCCAAGGCCAGATATACATTTTGATTATTTTGCAGGACAATTGCAACATCAAAGAGAGCATTACGGCTAGGATCTCGTTGTAAATTCAACTCAGATACGATCTGATCAAAGGGATAGTCTTGATGATCATAAGCCTCTAAAGTGGTTGTTTTTACTTTGCTAAGGAGATCCGTAAAACTGTCGTGATCTGTTATCTGATCCCGCAGGACGAGAGTGTTAACATAAAATCCGATTTGATCTTCTAAATCAGGATGATTTCTGCCGGCGATAGCAGAGCCTATTGTAATTTCATTTTGCTCAGTGTAACGGAATAGAAAACTCTTAACCAAACTAACTAAACCCATAAATAAACTGGCTTCTTGTGCTTTAACTAACTTCTCAAAAGTATCGATCAATTCGGGTTCAGGTTGCCATGTAATTGTATTTCCCTGAAAACTTTTAACAGGTGGGCGGGGATAATCAACAGGTAAGTTAAGACGCACAGGAACAGGAGTTAATTTAGCTAACCAGTAATCCCGTTGATCTTGAAGTTTCGAGGTTTCTAATTGACTTTCTTGCCAAGAAGTATAGTCTTTATAATGAATTCTAAGAGGGGGCATTAATTGGGAATTTTCTTGTCCATAGGCGTGATAATGGGTGAGGAAATCTTTAATTAAAACCCCAGCTGACCAACCGTCAAAAATGATATGGTGCATATTAAACAAGACGATGTAATTCTCTTGGCTTAGTTTAAGTAAGTTAACTTTAAGTAACGGTCCCACTTCTAAATCAAAGGTCGTTTTGGCATTATGGCTGATCGCTTCTTCGATAAGGTTTTCTTGTTCTGTGCTAACATAAGCTGTCAGGTCTATTTGTTTAATGACAAAGTTCATTTGATTATGGACAACTTGACGGGGTTGATTATTGATTAAAGTAAAGGTTGTCCGCAAAATTTCATGGCGTTGAATTAACTGTTGAAAGGCATTTTCAAAAGCGTCAATATTGAGATTGCCCTTGAATTGATAAGCACTGGGCATTCCGTAGGCATTATGATTTTGATCTAGGAATTCTAAAGCCCAAAGACGACGCTGACCATGAGACATCGGATAAGATTTTTGGGGGGGAATTGCCGAAATGGGTTCTTGATAATTGTATTGAGTCTGGGAGATTAAAGTCGCCAATCCAGCAACGGTTGGAACTTTAAAGAAGTCAGCTAATTTTACGGATACATTTAGTTCTTTATGAACCCGGGTTACAACCCTTGATAAGAGTAGAGAATGACCGCCAATTTCAAAGAAGTTATCAAAAATACCGATAGGATGTTTAGAGAGAATTTTTTCCCAGATACTAACGAGATTGGATTCTAAATGATTACGGGGTGCAACATAATTAGAATTAACCAGAGATTTACCGGTTTCTCTGAGTTGTCTCAGGGAGTGCAGGTCAAGTTTCCCATGTCGAGTTAAAGGGAATTGCTTTAAAAAAATAAAGTAACTGGGAATCATATAAACTGGTAAAAACTTGGCAAGAAATTCTCGAATCTCAGCAATTTCTAGAGTTTTTTCTGTTTGACAGTAAGCAGATAATTGAGTTTGATTATTCACTTGAATTGGTAAAACAATCGCTCTTTCAATGGGAGCATAACGAGTCAATTGATATTCAATTTCTCTGGGGTCAATTCGATAACCATTGACCTTAACTTGATTATCTTTTCGTCCCATAAACTCAATGATACCGGGAGCAGTTTGCTTGCCTAAATCGCCGGTTCTAAAGAGAGTTTTTGTCTCATCAAGAAAGCTAGGTTTAAATTTTTCTTGAGTCATTTCGGGTTGGTTATGATAACCCGATGCTAGGGCGGCACCTTCTACACAAATTTCGCCGATTACATGGAGGGGAACGGGATTATTAAATTCATCAAGAACCCCTAAGCGATTGTTATGGAAAACTTGACCGAGGGGGATTTCGCTGTCTAAGTTTTCCTTGATTTCATACTGGGATACTCCCACACAAGTTTCTGTAGATCCGTAGACATTGCTAATAATTTCTGCTGGAAAACGTTTCCGCAAAGCTAAGGCAGTTTCCCGATCTAATTTTTCCCCTCCTACCGAGATATATTTTAAGCTGGAAATGGTTTCTCCTGGTTCAAGTAGCCCCAAGATTTCTCGATAGATAGATGGGGTGGTGTGTAGGGCATTAATTTGATTTTCCTGTAGGAAAGAAACCAAATGTCCTATATATTTTATTTCGTACATATATAGGGATGCACCTATGGTTAAGGGGAGAAAAATATTACGAATAGATGGATCATGAGTAACAGCAGCTGTGAAAATATAGCGCCATTCAGGATGTTTATCTAAATCAAAGGTAAGTCGTAAGCTTTGAATAACATTCAAAATTGAGATGTGACGGCCCATGACTCCTTTAGGATTACCAGTTGATCCTGAAGTGTAAAAAATATAAGCAGTTTGGCTAGAATTGCGAAATATTTTAGGCTCATCTTTGTCATATTTTTCAACAATAGGATCAATTTTATCTAAGCAAATTTTTTCCATTTTTTCAGGTAACTTAGAGATAAAATTACTCTCCGTTAGGCAAACATGACAGCCACTATCTTTTAAAATAAACTCAATGCGACTGTGAGGATATTGAGAGTCTATAGGAACGTAAGTCGCTCCAGTTTTAAAGGTAGCCAGAATCCCGATGATTAAGTTGTGATTACGCTGGAGCATGACCCCAATCACTTTTCCTACACCTAGCTGATATTCCTGCTGTAAATAATGGGTAAGACGATTGACTTTTTCATTTAATTCTTGATAGCTAAGGCTAATTTTTCCCGCAATTAGGGCGGGAGCATTAGGGGTTAATTTAACTTGAGCTACAAAGTCATCAATGATGGTGGCTTTCTCAGGGAGTTTGCGAGTTTTTCCGGTTAATTGTCTGAGTAACTTCTCTTGTTGGACTGGGGTTAATAAAGGTAACTGATAAAGAAGATGATTAGCATCCTCAATGATTCCCCTCAGCAAAATTTCAAAGCTTTCAATAAATTGTTTAATTGTCTCTTTTTTAAAGAGTTCTGTATTGTAATTGCAGTAAATAATGAGGTTATCATTAAGTTCAATTAAGTTAAATCCTAGATCAAAAGGGGTGTAAGCAATCGGTGACGGTGGCAAGGATACTTTTAAGTCTTTAAACTCAGGCAGAGTTAAACTAGGATCCATGTTAAAAGATACCGAAATGAGAGGAGAACGAGAAAAATCTCTAGGTAATTGTAAAGCTGCTAATAAATCCTCTAAAGTATAACTCTGATGGCGAAAAGCGTCGATCAGGGTTTGTTTAGTGTGTTGTAAATGTTCAATAAAAGAGGTGGTAGCATCGACTTGTATCCGCAGGGGTAAAAATTGAGAACAAAAGCCTACTAAGTTGTCACTACCTTCTATTTGTCGCCCAGAAATAGGAATACCAATGACTAAATCCTTATGGCCAGAAATTCGACGCAAAAAAGCAGTATAAGCGGCGAACATCGTCATAAATAATGTAGCTTTATTTTTGCGTCCTACTTTCTGCAAATTTTGCCCAACTTCCGAGGGAATGACTTGACTTTCTTGGCCGCCAGTGTAGGTTTTAACGGCGGGACGGGGAAAGTCGGTGGGAAGCTCAAAGGTTGGCAGCTCTTCCTGATAGGTTTTCAACCAAAAATCCCGATGCTCTAACATTTGCGGACTTTGCGTCTCTTGCGCTCGCAAGGTTAAATATTGCCGAAACTGCATCGGTGGTGTGAGAACCTCTTTAGTTGTGTTATTTGGGGATGAATAAAGTTGACCAATTTCCTGCAAAATTAATCCTAGTGACCAACCATCTGCCACAATATGATGAGTTTTTAAAGAGAGCAGATAATGGTCAGATTTTAAGCGCATTAAAATCACAGCAAATAAAGGAGCAATCGACAGGTCAAAGGGTTTTTGGGAAAACTGAGATCGTAACGCTAAGGCCGTCGCTTCGGGATTATCTTCATCCTTCAAATCAATGAGGTTTAATTTAATTTTAACTTCATTGACAACTTCCTGTAATTCTCCTTGTTCTATAATTTTGGTTCGCAAAGCTTCATGGCGATTAATAACTTGATTAATCGTTTTTTCTAAAATGTAAACATCTAAAGAACCTAGTAATTCTAGAGATGTTGTGACGTTATAGGATGCTGAAGCATTACGGTCTAATTCAGCTAATAACCAAAGTTGACGTTGAGCTTCACTGGTGGGAAAGGACTGATTTAAAGATGGTAGATGTCCCCTACCATCTTCATCTTCAGAGAGGGGCTTTTTTTCTTCTTTCTTGACTTGGGGGCGTTTAGCATTAGCAAAAAAACCAGCTTGCTGCAATTCCGTAATCGCTTCTTTGACGGCTACTATAACTTTGTCTATATCTTCATTAGTATGGCAGGTGGAGAGAAAACAAACTCGTTTTTCCCATGTGTAGATTCCTTGAAGATTTAATAGGTAATAAAAGAGGGGTAATTCGATGGGTTGTAAGAAGATACTATAAGCTCCAAAGGGTTCAAAGCGGAATAAAGATCCAAAATTAACAACCCGAATCGGAATGCCTATTTCTTGAAAAAACTGATTGACTTCGGTGGCTAATCGATGAGTTAATTGATTCACTTTTTCTTGAATCGTTGGACTGTTTTCTTGAAGATGTAAAAGCACAGCACGACAAGCAGCAAGGGCTAAAGGATGACGACAAAAAGTTCCCCCAAAAGCGGTTAACTCGGTTTGGGGATGAGAGTCATCTCCGTATTGCCAGAAACCGCCGTCAACGGTATCTAAGAAATCTGCTTTACCGCAGATCATACTAATTGGTAAACCTCCTCCAATGGCCTTACCATAAATGACTATATCAGCTTCAACATTGAACCATTCTTGCGCTCCTCCCGGAGCAATCCGAAAGCCGGTAATAATTTCATCAAAAATGAGTGTGATCCCTTTTTTATGGGTTATTTGTCGTAGTTTTTGCAGAAATTCTTGAGGCTGTAAATCGGGTTTGCGACTTTGAACTGGTTCGACTAATACGGCGGCTAAATCATCAGCATGAGTAGCAATAATATCGAGGCTTTCTTCAACTCCATAACTCAAGACTATTATGTCTTCAACCATTCCTAAAGGAGTGCCTAAACTTAAGGGTTGAGTCGTGGTTTTATCTTCTCCTACTCGTGCTAAGATGCCGTCAAAAGTTCCATGGTAGGAGCCGGCGAACATAACGATTTTTTGACGTTTTGTACGAGAGCGAGCAATGCGAACAGCGGCCATAATCGCCTCGGTTCCCGTATTACTAAAAGCGACTCTTTCGACTCGACCCATTTCACTAATTAAAGCGGCGGTTTCGGCAGCCAGATTTGACTGCATTCCTAAACCTATTCCTCGGTTCATTTGTTCTTGAACCGCTTCAATGACAAAATCCGGACTATGCCCAAAAAAGTTAACCCCAAACCCCATAGCTAAGTCAATGTAATTATTGCCATCAATGTCCTTAAAATAAGCCCCTTGAGCAGATTCTGAAACAATGGGATATTGAAATTCTTTTAAGGCCATGCGGAAGTCAATGGTCGGTTTAACATCCACCATTGTCTTACGGCTATTTTGTGAATAGGCTTTTGATTTGGCGGTTTTCTGGTTATAAATACTCTGTAAATTTTGAATAAAGGCTTGTTGTTGTTCGGTTAAGGATTTGTTCTCAGTCAGCTTTAAGGCTAAGGGGTTTAAATTGGGAGAACTAGGTTTCTCAGGAGATTTGGGCTTCTCTTGAGAAACCGGAAGGGAAGTTTCTATCTTAGAGCTTTGGGTAGGAATGATTTGAGTCTGATTCGTTAATATTTCGGGGGCTATACTGGGGGAGACGGTGGCAGTTTGAAGAACTTCTAATTGCTTGATAATGGTTTTCTCATGGAGGTCTTTTAGGTCTTTTAAAGATTGTAATTGAGCCATCATTAAGGCTTCTTTACCGGAGCTTTCACCTGAGACAGTGAACTTAGGAATTGCAGGAATTGAGAGGGGTTCATCTGGCACACAAGCAAGAATTAATTCTTGGCCATTGTTAATGGGAATATTGTTTTGTTTAGAGAAACTATTCGCCGTAGCGAAACCACAGCGCTTTAAAACGGAACACCAATTTTCCCCACTTAATAAGGGAGTGTCTGAGCGTAATTCTTGGTCCTGAAAGCGCCACCAGCCGGGGGTTAATCCAAAGGTTAAATTCAGCCATGAGTTATTTTCTACGGTTTCGAGGAGAACTAAGTAACCACCGGGGCGCAGCAGTTCCCGAATATGGGTTAGAGTTTCTGTAATATTTCGGGTCGCATGAAGGACGTTAGCGGCCACAACAATATGATAATTACGAGCAGGTATCCCCTGAGAAATGGGGGACTTTTCAATGTCTAGTTGATGAAAGTTTAGGTTATATTTTTTCTGAAATTTTTGCCTAGCTTGATGCAGTAAGAAGGGAGAAACTTCGCTAAAAGAATAAGTGACATGATCGAGGTTTAAGTGGTGAAGAATTGCTTCTGAAGTGGCACCAGTTCCTCCTCCTATTTCGAGAATTTGATAGGGGCGATCACTATTAGAAAAGCGCGTTAAAATCTGGTTAATAGCTTGGGCAACTCGTTGATTCATCAATCGAGATACGGGAGAATTGCCATAGATACTTTCTGCATGAGCAACGAAACCTTCTGGGAAAATTAATGTCAAGGGGTCTATATTTCCCTTGAGAACTTCTGCTAAATTTTCGCCGCAGCGTTGCAACATTTCTAATTCAGGTTTTGCAGATGGACAAGTTTTTTCTAGCTTTTGTAGGGCTTGGGGTAAGGAAAAAGAGTCAGGCAAGTTTTTGACAGTCCAAATATTCCCTTGATTTTGAAGAATATTAGCTTGCTCTAAATCCTGCAAATAACGATTGAGCAAAATGTGATATTTGGGGGCAACAGGTAAGGTTTGTCTTAGGGTTTCTATTGTCCATTGTTCCCCCTGATTAAGTTTTTTCCCTAAGGACTCTAAAGCCTTGATGATATAGGCTGTAGCGATGGGTTGCAATTGATCAATGACTTGCAGATAATTGCTTAATTCTGTCTCGTCATCGATAACTTTAGCTGTTATTTCTGAAGCATTTTCTAAGGGTTTTTCTTTGACAAATTGGCAGAGGTATTCGGCGATATCAACAAGAGTTTGTAAATCGGTAAAGAGTTGATCTATTTTCACTTTGACTTGAAATTTTTCTTCAATTTTGCGAGAAAAGTCAGTCAAGATAATTGAGTCTGCTCCTAAGTTTAGTAATGTCTCATCCTCCGGCAGTTCGTTCTCATCTTCTTTCAGAAGTAAAGCCAAAATTGATTTTAATTGATTACGGATTTCCTGTTGATGTTTTTGCATATTGAAAACTGTGGTTTCGGTATCGGTAAGGTTAGAGGTTTGTGCGTCTAGGAATATTTTGTCAATGCTCTGATTTTCTGTTCGAGGATTAGGCTGAAATTGGAAAGGTTTCCTTTGAAAGGGATAGTTCGGCAATCTGACTTTTTTATAGCCATAATTTCGATTGAATTGTTCTGGATTGAAAGGTGCGCCATTTAGGTAGAGTTGTCCCAAGGCTGAAAGAATTGTCTGCCAGTTATCTAAGCCACGATTGAGGGAACTTAACCAGATGAACTCATCTTTATAACGACGACCTTGTTCTGCTAGTATTGGTCTTGGTCCCACTTCTAAAAATAGGTTATATCCCTTGTTGAAAGCGGTTATTAAACTCGACAAAAATCTTACTGGTTCTCGGCATTGTTTGCTCCAGTAAGTGGCATCTGGTGCATTTTCTAAAACCTCTCCATCAAGTCCTGAAAGTAAGAGAATTTGGGGGCGTTGATAAGAAATTTGACGAGCCTCTTTTTCAAATTCTTTTAAAATTGGCTCCATTAAAGGGGAATGAAAAGCCTGAGTAACGGGAAGATATTGAGCGGGAATTTTTTGCTTTTTGCAGGTGCTAATAACTTCCTCAATGCTGGCACTTTCTCCAGCAATAACAATCTGTTGAGGGTGATTAATGGCAGCTATTGAAACTGTTTGAGTATAATTTTTAATTAGGGAAATTACTGTCTCTTCATCAGCAAAAATTGAAGCCATTTTCCCAGAGGTCGTGGTTTGCATTAATTGCCCCCGTTTGACAACTAAGGCGAGTCCAGCTTCTAAGCTAAATACTCCTGCGATACAAGCTGCTACATATTCTCCCACACTATGGCCAATCAGTAAACTGGGGGTAATTCCCCAAGATTTCCATAGCATTGTTAGGGAATATTCTAGGGCGAATATAGCCGGTTGAGCGTAAGCAGTTTGATTGAGTAAATCGGTCTGTTCACCAAATAATATTTCAGTTAAAGGATGGTCTAAATACTTCGCTAATATTTCGGCACATTGATCAATATATTGACGAAATGTCGGCTGGGTTTGATAGAGTTGATGCCCCATGCCGGGATAACAAGCCCCTTGCCCTGTAAAAAGAAAAACAATTTTAGGGGATTTTTCCGATGTAAAACGTTGATAAAAAGTCAAATCATCAAGTGGTTTTTCTTCAGCAAAAGCGGTTAATCTTTGTTGTAATTCTGGACAAGTATCGCCAACAATGGCTAAACGTTCAGGTAAATCTATCCTTCCGACAGCTGCACTATAACAAATATCTCCAATTTCAGGATGAGATTCTAGGAGGGTATGGAAGCGTGTGGCTAATTCTTTTAAAGCGGTTTTGTTGTGGGCTGAAAGGGTTAAGAGATGACTGGGAATTTGTTGTTGAATTTCTGAGATTTTGCTGACGGGTGCCTGTTGAACAATGACATGGGCATTTGTGCCTGAAAAACCAAAAGAACTTACCCCAGCTATAGGGACTTTATTGTTATTCGGCCAAGGTATATTTTGAGTAGGAATTTTAATAGGATGATCTTCCCAATTAATCAGAGGATTAGGGCTTTGGAAGTGAAGATGGGAGGGGATTTCACCCTGTTGAAGAATCAGAATTGTTTTGATTATTCCAGCCATGCCAGCTGCGGCTTCAAGATGACCGATATTGGTTTTGACTGAGGCGACATAAAGGGGGTCGGAGCGCTTTCCATAAACTGAGGCAATGGCATTCAATTCGATGGGATCTCCTAAAGAAGTGCCTGTGCCATGAGCTTCTATGTAGCTGACATCTTCAGGGACTATTCTGGCATCAGCTAGAGCTTGACGGAGCAATTCTTGCTGGGCGGGTCCACTGGGTACGGTTAAACCGGCAGCAGCCCCATTATGATTCACCGCCGAACCTCGCAACAGGGCAAGAATGTGATCCCCGTTTTTCTGGGCTTCTGATAAAGTTTTTAAGATTAAAACCCCACAGCCTTCCCCTCGCACATATCCGTTAGCAGAGGCATCGAAGGTTTTGCAACGCCCATCGGGGGACATCATTCCCGACTGAGAAAGACTAATCGTAATTGCGGGTTCTAAAATGAGGTTTACCCCACCCACTAAAGCGAGTTCACATTCACGATTTCTCAGGCTACGAATCCCCTGATGGACGGCTACTAATGAGGATGCACAGGCTGCATCAATCGAGAGACAAGGACCGTGAAGATTGAGAAAATAAGATAGCCTTCCGGCGGCTGCGCTTAGAGCATTGCCGGTGCCAAAAAAAGAGTCAATTTGATCATAGTTAGTGCCGTAAACCTTCAGGGCATGATCAATGCTAGTAATCCCCACAAATACCCCTACTTTATTATCGGCTAAATTTTTCAGAGGTAAATTGGCATTTTCTAACGCTTCCCAAGCAACTTCTAAGAGTAACCTTTGTTGAGGATCCATGGAGGCTGCTTCTCTTGCTGAAATCGAAAAGAAACGGGCATCAAATTCTGTGATATTCTCTTGAATAAATCCCCCATAAGCGGTGTTCATTTTTCCTAAAGTTGGTTCTTGAGAATACAGTTCTGAGATATCCCAACGGCTTTTAGGGACTTCTACTATAGCATCAAGCCCGGCTTGACAAAAACTCCAATATTTTTCTGGGGAATTAATACCTCCAGGAAAACGACAAGCCATCCCAACCACCGCAATAGCTTCACTTTGTCTCGTCTCTAATTCATTGATACGAGCCTGCATGACCTCCATTTTGCTTAAGGTCGTTGCCATTAATTTTTTGTAATCTATACTCTCAACCATGCCCTATTCTCTATAATTTCTAAATTTATACGCCGTTAAACATAAATTAGGATGCTGTGCTATCAGTAAATATAAACCCAAATTTAACTCCAGAGAGTTAAGCTTACTCATGTTCATCTACCTATCCTACCACATCTCATGGCTTTTGAAACATTATTTTTAAAGTTTAACCTCCATATTGATCAAGCTCCGTTAATTTTTGATTAAGTAATCTTGCCAGTTCGTCTTCACTGAGGCTGTCGTAGGGATTATGATTGTCAGGAATTGGATTTATTTTAATCTCAAAATCGAGATGATTGGCTAGAATTTCTTCCCTTAAATAGGTACTTAAGCTGAGAAGATTAGGATAATCGAAAATGATCGAGGATGGCAATTTACACCCTAAATCTCTTTCTAAGCGATTTTTAAATTCTATGACCATTAGAGAGTTTAAACCTAAGTCTAAGAATGATGTTTGTTGAGGAATAACCTTATTCTCATTTAACCCTGTCACTTCTCTTAATATTTTCTCCAGTCCTTCTACTAAAGCGTTTATTCGTTCGTCTATAGAGACAGATTTTAATCGTTCTAATAGTTTTGCTGGACTTGTTTGTTTTTGATTTTTTAGGGTTAATACCTCGCTAAAGAAGGGTTGATTAATATTGAAAGTTTGATTAAAAATCGACCAATTAATATCGATAACTATCCCTGGGTTAATTTCACCTAAAATTATCTGGTTGAGATATTGAAACGCTTGCTCAGAAGGCATCATCTGCAAACCCCAATTAGCGAAACGTTGTTGATCAATTTGGTTGCTCGTCTCCCAAGCTCCCCAATTGATACTAATACCAGGTAATCCTAAACTTTGCCGTTGCTGCATTAGAGCATCCATGAAAGCATTAGCCGCCGCATAATTACTTTGACCCGGTGAACCAAGGATAACAGCCGCAGAAGAAAAGCTTACGAAAAAGTCTAAAGATAGAGAGCGAGTATAACGATCTAATAATAAAGTTCCTGCTACTTTTGGACTGATTACCTTTTGATATTTTTGCCAACTTTGATTACTGATCAGCCCATCTTCTAAGACCGCTGCCGCGTGAATTATTCCTCGTAAGACGGGCAAGTCTGCGCCAAAACGAGAGAATAAATTTTTCATATCTGTGGGGGAAGTAATATCAGCTTCAATCAAGGTTACTTTTGTTCCTTTTTTCACTAATGAAGCTATCAATTCTGTTGAAGATTTAACATGGCGACTACACAAAACTAAGTGACTTGCTCCCATTTCTGATAACCATTGAGCCACTAATCCGCCCAGTTTTCCTCCCCCTCCCGTGATTAAATAAGCCCCTGACTGATTAATAAACTGTCGTTTTTCTGAGATAGGAAGAGATGCAGAAACTAACCTGGCTGCGTAGCGGTTTCCTTGACGTAAAGCCAAACGGAATTCATGGGGGAAACACTTTAATTCATTGAATAAAAGTTCAGCTTCATTAGCTTCTTTATGGATTGGTAAATCTAAACAAACACAACCCATTTTAGGATACTCTTGATTAATGACTGCTCCTAATCCCCATAAATGAGACTGTTGAGGAGATAAAGCCGTATCATTGATCATCTTATTAGCCCCGCGAGTAATCAGCCATAAATGGGGTAATTTCTCCCAGTTATTAGTGAGGGTTTGCACTAAATTTAAGACGGCATGAGAACTCTGATATACCGTATCTAGAACATCTTCAGCTTCTGAAGATTCCCAACAAAAAACAACACCAGTCGGAAATTCTCCAGATGGATAAGCTTCTTGATAGAGACGCTGAAAATCAGATTTCTGAGCGGCATTGATGACAAAAGAATCTTGAGAATGACATTGATAATTCTGCCCCATTTCTACAGTAATTACTTTTTCTCCTGCCTTTTTGTATAAATTAATTAGGGAATTTAAGTCTGTTTCTGGACGAACCAAGACTAACCAAGAATTTTGAGGATCAACGGCAACAGTTGGCATTGAAGAAAGTTTTTTCCATTCCACTTTATAAAAGCAATTATTTGACTTTTCTTGCCATAAACTCTGTAAAATAGCTGGATTTATGCGCCGGGCTGTTAAGTCAGTAAAGCGAGCGC
Source organism: Microcystis sp. M_OC_Ca_00000000_C217Col (assembly GCF_007095585.1). NCBI lineage: Bacteria > Bacillati > Cyanobacteriota > Cyanophyceae > Chroococcales > Microcystaceae > Microcystis > Microcystis sp. M_OC_Ca_00000000_C217Col. The sequence continues at coordinate 55,872 of NZ_SFBV01000248.1, read as the reverse complement.
AAAGCTGTTCTTGTTCATTATAAATATTAACATTTACTCTCATTTCACCATTAGTATCTGAGATGACCTGAACTTTTGTCCAAACTTGCGAAGTTGGATTTAGGAATATTTCCAAGGAAGAGAATCCATAAGGTAGATGCAATTCTTGACCATGAATTTCGGGGAAAGCTGCCCCAATACTCTGTAAGCAAGCATCCAAAAGAACTGGATGAAAATAATAACGCCGATCCGCTAAACTAGGGTTAATACTAATTTTAGCTTGAGAGCCTTTTTTGAAATAATATAACTCTTGAATCGCTTTAAACTGCTCCCCATACCTGATACCCATCTGCTGATAAAGCTGATAGAATTCACGAATAGAAATCGATTCTTTAGGGTTTTCCCTTTCTAATTTAGTTTGGGTTAATTCTGAGGCAGCCAAGCTTTGTATATCCTTAGGTTTGACTTCACCTGTAACATGAAGAACCCATTGTTCTTGTGCAGAATCGCTGCTAAATATCTCAAAAGTATAAATCAGTTGAGATGATTTTTTAGGTTTAAAAATTATCTGGATTATTGAGGGAGTTGGAGATAAGAGTAGTCCCTGATGGATAGAGACATTTTCAAGGGTGACAAAATGCCCATCAAATATTTTCTGACTTGCGGCTAAAATAGCTTCAATAAAACCAGTAGCCGGAAATACAATGTTTTCAAATACCTTATGTTCTTCTAAATAACTAGGGTTAAGAGAACTCACCTCACCTTCAAAGATCATGTCTCCCGTTGCTAACTTTTTAAAATCTCTAATAAAAGGATGTAACTGAGTCTTGATTTGCCCTAGAGAAAATTCCGAATTAGATAACCAATACCGTTCTCTTTGAAAAGGATAAGTCGGTAAAATAATCCGCTTACCTTGTTTAAATACTTTAGCCCAGTCTAGGGAATAACCATTAACAAAAAGTGTCGCTAAACTTCTATACATTTGTGCCTGTTCATCCTGCCCGGGTACAATACTAGGCAACCATAATAGGTCTTGGTTAGCGGAAATAAGGCGAGCCATACTCAGTAATACAGGCTTAGAACCGACTTCTAGAAAACAACGATAACCCTGATCAATTAAAGACTTAAATCCTTGACTAAACTGTACAGTATTACGCAGATGAGCTACCCAATAATCAGGAGTTGTAATTTCTGAACCTACAGCTTTCCCTGTCAGATTACTAATAATGGTTAAGTTAGGTTCATGAAAAGAAATTGTTTTTAAGACCTGGGAAAAGTCATCAAGAATAGGCTGCATTAAGGGAGAATGAAAAGCATGAGATACCGCTAAACGTTTAGTTTTATACCCTTGATCAATAAAGTCTTTTTCCAGTTGCTCAACAATCTCTTTAAATCCAGAAATGACAGTAATTGAGCCATTGGCTGAAGCAATATTAACTTGATTTTCATAAGAAGTTAGAGCGTTTGCTACCGTCTCATAATCAGCATAAATAGCGGACATACTGCCATTGTGGGGCAATTTTCCCATTAATTTACCCCGTTGAGTCACTAATTTTAAGGCATCTTCTAAAGAAAAGACTCCTGCCCAACAAGCCGCCACATATTCCCCGATACTATGTCCTAAAAGGGCTGAAGGTTGTATTCCCCAAGATTGCCATAATTTGGCGAGTGCATATTCAAGGGAAAAAATCACCGGCTGAGTGATTTGGGTTTCCTCTAATAACTGGCTATTTTGCTCTTGAAAGATTAAATCTAGGAGAGATTTTTCTAAAAGGGGTTCTAGAATTTGATCACAAAGATCTAATGTTTCCTTAAAAACAACTTCTCGGTTATAAAGGGTTTCTCCCATGCCAGAATATTGAGAGCCTTGTCCAGAAAAGAGGAAAGCTATCTTTGGCGGAGTCTCTGATAAAATCGGTCGGATTAATGAGTCAGAATCTTCACCATCTTGGTAATCAATTAATGCTCGTTGTGCCGTCGTTATTGAGTCTGCTAAAATACAGATTCGTTGCGGAAAAATCCCCCGCCCTGTACTGGCGGTAAAACAAACATCAGCTAAATTGATAGACTCAGTCAAAATATCTTGATAATTTCTCGCTAACTCTTGCAGCGATTTTTCAGAACGAGCCGAAAGGGGTAATAGATAAAAATTATTCTCCGAAGGTTGAGGTAAATCAGCGTCAATTTCCCCAACAATGATATGAGCATTCGTTCCACTAAATCCAAAGGAACTTACTCCAGCAATCCTTGAACGTTCGCTGATATGCCAAGGTTTTCCTTGTACAGGAACTTCAAAAATATGAGAACTCCAATCAAAGCGGGGATTAGGATTTTTAAAGTGAAGATGAGGAGGTATTTTATGGTGTTGTAAAGCTAGAACTGTTTTAATTAATCCAGCAATTCCGGCAGCACCTTCTAAATGGCCTAAATTCGTTTTTACTGAACCAATAATTAAAGGCCGATTAGGGGAGCGTTGACCAAAAACGGCGGACATACTTTCTAATTCAATGGGATCACCAAGGGCTGTTCCAGTGCCGTGAGCTTCAATATAATCGATTTGTTCAGGCTTGAGATTAGCACTTTTAAGGGCTTGATGTAATAATTTTTCTTGAGCTTGACCATTAGGAACAGTTAGCCCACTACTTGGACCATCATGATTGACGGCTGTGCCATAAATTTTCGCTAAAATTTGGTCTCCATTCTTAACTGCTTGGCTCAATCTTTTCAGAACAACTATTCCACAGCCTTCTCCTCGCACCATGCCATTTGCGCTCTCATCAAAGGTTTTGCAATGTCCATCAGGGGCAAGCATATGGGCGCGACTTTCGATTAAAGAAATAATGGGAGTTAAAATAATATTAACCCCTCCAGCTAAAGCCAGATCGCACTCACCATTAAGTAAGGCATTATAAGCTAAATGAATCGCTACTAATGAGGAGGAACAAGCGGTGTCAATAGTCATTGATGGACCCTGTAAACCAAGAACATAAGAAAGACGACCCGCCGCCATACTAACAGAAGTTCCTGAACCAGTATAAGCATTAATGGCTTGAGGAGAATAACTTAATTGGGCATAATCTTGAGTCATGCAACCGATAAAAACTCCCGTCTGACTGTTGCGTAATTTTTGGGGATTTTGTCCAGCAGATTCTAAAGCTTGCCAAGTAGTTTCCAAGAGTAAACGCTGCTGAGGATCCATGGCGACAGATTCTCTAGGAATAATGCCAAAAAATTCTCCATCAAATTCCTCAATTTGTTCTAGAAATGCACCGTAAGGAGCGTATATTTTGCCTGGGACATCGGGATTAGGATCATACCATGTTTCCTGATCCCAGCGATCTTGAGGGATTTCTGTTATAGCATCTTTTCCCTGTTCTAAAAGTTCCCAGAAAGATTGTAAATTCTTAGCACCGCCGGGGAATCGACAAGCCATGCCGACAATAACAATAGGATCATCATCGAGTTGTGATTTTTCTGGCGGTTTTTGAGAAATTTCTGCTTTTATTTGAGGGGTAAATACCGGTTGACAATTATCTAGAACTTCTCGCTGTAAATAATTAGCTAAGACTTCAACATTCGGAAAACGAAAAGTAATTGTCGAAGGGAGAGAACAATTAAAGTCAGTTTGTAACAGATTTCGTAACTCTGTAGAAGTGAGAGAGTCCATCCCCAAATCAAAAAAGCCTTGTTGAGGGGAAAAAGTTTCATCATTTGAGCGTCCTAAGACAGTAGAAACACGCATAATGATATGATTAGTTAGCCAATTAGTACGCTCTTTTAAGGTTAAATTTTGCCATTGTTTTAAAAACTCAGATGAGGGGGCAGCTTGGGGTTTTCCTTGAGGCAGAAAGTTTTTATAAAAGCTTTGATGAATATAAGGAAATTGTTGCCAGTCAATATTAATTACACCAGCGCGAATAATCTGATTTAGGAGAATTTTTTCGAGAGCATTAAGGGCTAAATCGGGTTTCATAGCCCCATATCCTTTAGCGGCTAATCTCTCCAAAACATTGCGATCTACTGCTGCACCTATTTCGCTCCAAGGACCCCAATTTATGACCGTTCCGGGTAAATGATGCGCCTGACGATAATAGATAAAAGCGTCTTCAAAGGCATTAGCTGCCGCAGCATTAGCTTGTCCTGCCGAGCCAATTAAAGATACAGCAGAAGTATAACAGACAAAGAATTCCAATGGGTCATTTAGGGTGAGTTGATGAAGCAACCAAGTTCCTTTAACTTTGGGAGCTAAAACATAATTAAAGCTCTCTGGTGTTAGTCTTAATAAGGTTGTATCGTCTAAGGTTCCAGCAATGTGAAAAATGCCCCGTATAGGATATTTAGAACGGCATTCTTCTAGGACGGCGTGCAGTTTTTCAGCATCGGTAATATCAAGTTTTTTAAGGGTAACTTCTGCCCCACTAGAGGAGAAATTTGCTAATATTTCAGGGCTAATTCCTTCTGCCCCTCGACGACTACACAAAACTAGATTCCGCGCCCCTTTTTCAATCATCCATCGGGTTGTTGCTAATCCTAACCCCCCTGTGCCTCCTGTGATTAAATAATAGGCATCAGGACTAAAATTGATCTTTCCATCTTCAAGTTTTCTCTGCACCAAACGAGGATAAAAACGCTGTTCCCCCCGCAAAGCAACCCGGTTTTCTTGGGGATTACTGTAGATTTCTTGCAGCAGTTTGTCGGCTGCGTTTACTTCATCTGGATCTAGGTCAATCGCCTTAAAATTAAGTTCAGGATGTTCTAAGACTAGGCTGAAGGCTATTCCTAATAAGGAGGCTTGAGAGGGAGAGGTTAGGGGTTTAAAGGCTTTTGCTGGTACTGCTCCTTGAGTCACTAAAACCAGAGCTGGTGGGTTTTCTTGCTGCAATAATGCTTGTAAGAAAAAGAGAAATCGTTGACAATGAATCTCGACTTGTTGATCAATTTCTTCGGGGATGTTTTCTAAGCCCCAGAAGTACAGTATTTGACGAGTTTCTGAAGTTATCGAGTTTCTCAATATTGATAGGTAATCTTCAGCAATCTCCAGGTTAATATCTTGGGTAAAGACGCAAGAACAACTTATTCCTCTCTGTTGGAATAGAGGGATTAAACCGTTAGCAATTCCTTGACTATCTGCCCAGATTATTTGATGAGAGTAAGATTTTGCTGGCAGAGAAGGTAATTGCTCACTGCTTCTACCAATAATGACACTTTGTTTTAATAAATTTCGGGTTTTTGCTTGGCTTGGTTCGATAATATTAATGTCTTCAAATTGATTCTCAATCAGTAAATTTTGCCAATCTTTTGTGCTGATTAACGGATAACCATTCCGCCGCAGATCTTGACTACATAACCACCATCCTTCTGTCAAGCCAAAGGTTAAATCTACCCAACGTCTTGCCCCTGTACTTTCTAAGAGGATTAGTAGTCCCTTGGGAGCGATGAGAGAGCGCACATTTTCAAGGGTTTTTTGAAGGTTGGCTGTGGCATGAAGAACATTAGCGGCAATGATTATGTCAAAACTGCCAGGGAGAAAATCCTGAGTAAAGGGATTTTTTTCAATGTCTAAAGTTTGATATTTAATAAAGGGATAGTTTCTAAAATTTTCCTTGGCTCTTGTTAAGAAACTAGAGGAAATATCGGTGAATACATATTCGATATGTTCTTTGGGTAAGTGAGGTAAAAGGCCAGCAGTAGCGGCTCCTGTGCCTCCTCCAATTTCGAGAATTCTTAGGGGATAATAGGGGGGGAAATTTGCAATAGCACGGCTGATTGTGGTGGCGACTAACTGATTCATCAATTTAGCTCCGGCGGCTTCCGAATAAATTGATGCGATCGCTTCTAAATCCCCTTGAGGAAAGAGTAATTCTAAGGGATCAACTTGACGACTCATGACTTCGGCTAAAGCAGAGCCACAACGCTCCATTAGACTAATTTCTGCTGGATAATCGGCAAATTCTTGGCGGAGAATTTTAATTTGTGATTGGGATGAAGGTGCTTCTAATTTTTTGAGGAATAACCAGCCATCTTTTGTCTGATTAACGATTTTTTCTTCAGCTAAAATGCTTAAACATCGAGATAATAAAGGTCGGTAAAAATCGACAATTTGACCTTGATTTGCTATCTGTGCTTCGGAATAAGTTTGACCTAATTTTGGCTGTCCATTAAGTTTTGTTAAGGCTTCCCAGATATAGACAACGCTTAACTTTTCCAAAGCTGCCATTAAGCGCTCATATTGCGCCAATTTTTCCCCTAGTTGTTGTTCTAACTGTGCGGGGTGAATTTGATTTTTAATCACCTGGGGAGCTACTAAAGTGTCTCTGCCATTCCCTAATAATTCCTCGCAAGGTATCCATTCTTCTAGATAGATTTGAGGGGGGATTTCTTGGGGGATAATCTCTTGGGATTGAACGGCTTTTAGTTCTAAGTTGGTGAGGGATGCTAAGGGTTGACCCTGGAGGGAATAGATATCAATATCAGCGATGATAATGTTAGGGTTAGGGGAGGAGTTTTTCAGTCGAACCGCGCTGATTACCTGCTCATCAGGAGGGTAGAAAAATGCCAATTTACCAAGACGAACAGGAACATAAGTTACTGAGGATTCTTCTTTAAATAAAATGGCAGCAATACCTTGAAAACAAGCATCCAACATAGCAGGATGAAAATGATATTTTTCCCGCTCTAATCTATCGGTTAATTTGATTTGAGCAAAAGCTGTATTTTCTCCGCGCTTTAGTTGATGAATGAGCCGAAAGTTACTCCCGTAATTTATCCCTGATTTTTGATAAGTTTCATAAAAGGAGTTGATATCGACTTCTTCAGGACAATTTTTGGCGATTTCTTCTAAATCACAATGGGTTAAATTAGTTGATTTCAATTCCTCAATTGTTCCAGTAACTAATACTTCCCAATTTGGCTCAAGTGCATGGTAAATTTTAAAGCTTTTTTGCTCAATGATTAACTGTAATGTGTCTTCCGTATCTTTTAAAATTAATGCCTTCTTAAATTCAACATTTTCTAAAATAACTTTTTGATTCTCCCCGGCAGCTAAAGCCATTTCTATTAAGGCAGATGCTGGCAATATGGCCTGCTCAAAAACCTGATGTTCTCCTAAAAATGCAGGTTTATGTTGACTAATGCTCCCTCGATATTGAAGCAGAGCTAAGGGAGAAGAAAAATGCTCGCCTAGTAAGGGATGTCCAGAGTAATAATTAGGGTTTTTATAGCTAGAAGACTCTGATTTATTGCCAGAATTTATCCAGTAGCGTTTGCGGATAAAAGGCGAATTAGGTAAACTAATTTTTTGCCCTGGATGTGAGCGATGAAAGGCTTCCCAGTTAATATTAAATCCTCTCACATAGAGTTGACCTAGTACCCTTTGCTCATGGTGGTCACTGTGACAATCTTCCCCTAAACTAGATAACCATAGAATTGAATTTACCCCTAACTTTTGACGACCTATATTAATGAGATTGGCACCGATTCCCATTTCTAGGAAGATTTGATAGCCCATTTGATGCAGAGTAGAAATTCCCTGGGCGATTTCGTCGGATTTCTGCCTAATCTTTTCCCCTCTATTCACCAAATTTGTGAGAGATTTTTTCACAACTTCACCCTGATAAATTAGGGTAATATCGGGAGAGTTAGAATCGACTTCTGGGGTGCTTTTGAGCAAGGATAAAAGGTCTTCTGAGTTGGGGTTTTGTGGGCTAATTTTAGCGCGTTTCGCCACCAGCTTGACGGTATCTTCAAGGGAAAAAACGCCCGCTTGTTGAGCGGCGAGATATTCCCCTAATCCAGAACCTAAAATCGCAGAAGGAGAAATTCCCCACGATTTCCAGAGTTCACAAAGAGCATATTGATAGGCAAATAATACCGGTTGTACAGACAAAGGAATCTGAGGCTCTAAGGCTTTTTTAGATGACAATAATTCCTGAAGAGAAAATTCTAAATATTTTTTAAACAGATGATCACAGTGCCTAAAAGCATCATAAAATATTGGCTCATTATTGAGCAGGGTTTCAATGATTTCTAGACTAATTTCTTGCTCGTCATGGCAGAGAAAAGCAATTTTAGGATGGCTTTGCGCTTCTCCATAAATGATGTCGAAGCTATTATTTTGAATATTTTGAAATTGCTTTTCATCCCCATCGCTCTTGAGAAAAGCCTGAATGCCTTGGCGCAGATTCTCTTGATTAGAAACTAAAAGAGCGAGACGATGTTTATGGGGAAAACGACCGGTATTTAAAGATAGGGCAATGTCCTTGACGTTGAGAGATGTTTTCTGCTCAAGATAATCCACAAATTGAGTCGTAAAAAGACGTAAACGTTCGGGTTCTTTAGCCGAAAAAGTAACGAGAATGGGGGATATTTTTGGGGTTTGGGGTTGCGGTTGAGGCGGTTCACTTAAAATAACATGAGCGTTGGTTCCCGATGCTCCAAAAGAACTGACTCCAGCCGCTTTGAGCTTGCCATTATTAACATTCCAAGGACAATTTTGCGTAACGATACTAATCGGCAAGGCATCCCAATTAATATGAGGATTGGGTTTTTTAAGGTTTAGATGAGCCGGAATTTCACGGTAGTGTAGCGATAATGCGGTTTTAATTAATCCTGAAATTCCCGCCGCCGCCGCCAGATGACCTAAATTAGTTTTGAGAGAACCGACTAATAAAGGGTTAGATTTGCGACGATTGACGCATAATGCCTCGGCTATGGCTTTAATTTCGATGGGATCTCCCAAAGATGTTCCTGTACCGTGAGCTTCAACATAATCGATAGCCTCGGCATCTAAACGAGCGTCAGCTAGAGCTTCTCTGATTAATTCGCTCTGTACGGGCCCATTAGGAACGGTAAAGCCGCCACTGGCTCCATCGTTGTTGACTGCGGTCCCTCGAATCACGGCCCAAATGTGATCACCATCTTCAAGAGCGTCACTGAGTCTTTTTAAGACGATGACTCCGCAACCTTCGCCGATTCCAAACCCATCGGCACTTTCGTCAAAGGTTTTGCATTGGCCATCTGGGGCCAACATCTGATTGCGGCACAAGGCGATGACGACTTCTGGAGTTAAAACTAAGTTCACTCCTCCGACTAAAGCTTGTCTGCATTCTTGGGAACGTAAGGAACGGCAAGCGAGATGAACAGCGACTAAGGAGGAAGAGCAAGCGGTATCTACTGCCAAACTCGGACCATTAAGATTTAAAAGGTAAGAAATACGCCCAGCTGCCGCGTTAGTATGATTGCCCGAAATATGATAGGCTCCGATGGCATTATAGTCCTCATTTGAGGTAAGAATACGGGCATAGTCATTGTTAGTAATCCCGATAAAAACCCCTGTTTTTCCCCTTCTAGCCGTCGTTGTTGCCATTCCTGCATTTTCCAAAGCTTCATAGGCTACCTCTAAAAGCAATCTTTGCTGAGGATCCATAGCGACGGCTTCCTTGGGAGCAATTCCGAAAAAATGGGCATCAAACTGGGAGACATCATCGAGAAACCCCCCCTGAGAAACATAGATTTTACCCAGTTTATTCCGATCTGAATCATAAAAATCCTGCTGGTTCCAGCGCTCTTTAGGTATTTCTCTGAGGTGATTTTTACCCGCTTTCAGGAAAGACCAGAAGGATTCAGGTGTCGCAATATTATGACCGAAACGACAACCTAAACCCACGATAGCTAAGGGTTCTCTTTGTTGAGACTCGAAAGCTTTTAATTTTTCTTTAGCTTCACTAAGAGCTTTAAAAACTCTAGTTTGGATTGATTGGTCGTTTTCGGATAAGTTCTTTTTATCTTGAAAGTCCATATTGTTAGAATCGACTTGGAAAAGAATAATTATTGCGACTGACGGGGTGACAAGCAGATGGAAAGTGAAACAGGGTGTAGAGTGTCGGGTTTAGGGAAAAAGCTTGAGACTTTCGCCGAAAGATAACGAGGGAATTTGGTTTTTGCCGAGTAAGTCGATTAATTTGATGGCTCACAGTGAGGAAATTTTTCCCCCACCTCACTTAAATTTCAACCTCGTTGTCACCCCTTCAGCTATTACGACCAGACATCTAATCGTACCTGACCAAGGTAGTAATTGTCAATAGACATCTGCAATAAACGTTTATGGGGTGTGGCATCCTAAGCTCTGCTCTGCTGGTTTCGCGCAATCATATCTTTAAATGTCACACTTTCTGCACTTCTTAATATTCAATTAATAATTTTTACTAATTTATTGGGTTCAGTGGTTTCTACAGTGAAGATTTTTTGTCAAAACATCCCAGGGAATGTAAAAATTTGTAAAAGTATATGGAGATGTGCAGAATGTCGGTTAGTATGCTACAATGTCGAGGCTCAGAACAATTTTGAAGAAGCGACAGAAACCCTGACCTTAGCCGTAGTCGGGTTTCCTGTAGTTCAAATAGCAATAATCCCACTCGTCAGAGACAGGAATTATCGCTTTAAGGGAACGGGGAAAAAAGCATTGTACCCCATGACTCTGAATACCGCCATCAACCACTATTTAGGGAAAAAGTTAGAACAGCAATGGAAGCACATCTGGTTTCAATAGATTACCAAATTCGGCAACTTCAAGAAATAGATCCAGTAACTACTCTATTTGGTAATGTAAGTCAGAATAAAACCGGGGAGCAGGATAGCGTTCTTGAGGTCATCTCTACAGATTTACAGGAAAAAACTAACAGTTTAACGGCAAATAATTTTGTTAATAATTTAGCATTTCATCTGGCTGTTGTTCAAGTTTTAATGTTTAAATACACTGCTCAAGTCGAGTTTGCCACGGCTACAGCAGCTTTGAATACAAAAACATTAGATAGCCTGATATTTTGCCGGTTCAATCAACATAATTTTAGTTCATTTAAAGATTTACTAAGGATCATTCGTAAAGATTTACAAGAAGGCTATCGCCATCAAAACTATACGCTGGATAGTTTGGTCAAAACCTTGGCAGCAAGAGGAGGAAATCTAGAGAACATTTTTGACGTTGCTGTGATTAAAGAAGGACTGTGTGCGGACATTTCTTCGTTAAATCGGTTTCAATTAGTTTTTACCATAGAAGCGGATGATAGTGGTGTTTCTGTCACTTTTATTAAAGATAAATTTCCCAGGGATTTTGTCGAGAGAATGCTAGGACATTACCTAGAAATCTTAGAAATGGTGACGAGTAATCCCGATATAGATTTGTCAGAAATTGATATATTAACGACCGAAGAACGAGAACAATTACTGAGAGATTGGAATGATACGGCCATTGAATATCCTGAAAAGCAATGGATTCATCAGCTATTTGAAGAGCAAGCCAAACTTTACCCTGAGAGAGAGGCGGTCATTTTTGAAAATCAAGAATTAACTTATCAAGAATTAAATGAAAAAGCCAATCAACTTGGTCATTACCTACAAAAATTAGGAGTAAAACCAGAGGAATTAGTAGGAATTTATCTAGAGCGTTCCTTAGAAATGGTAGTAGGATTATTAGCTGTTTTGAAGGCCGGAGGAGCTTACGTTCCCTTAGATCCTAATTATCCTCAAGAACGCCTAAGTTATCTATTAGAAGATACTGGGGTAAAAGTTATTATTACTGGGGAATCGCTGCGGGGATTGTTGGACGAATACCGAGGAATTGTTGTTGCTTTGGATACAGATTGGTCAGCAATTTCTCAAGAAAGTCAGAACAATTGTGACAGTGGTGTAACTGGGGAAAATTTAGCTTATGTTATCTACACTTCCGGTTCCACAGGTAAACCTAAGGGCGTGATGAATAATCATAAGGGGATTAGGAATCGTTTGTTGTGGATGCAGGATACTTATCAGTTAACTAAGAGTGATTGCATTTTACAAAAAACCCCTTTTAGTTTCGATGTTTCAGTGTGGGAATTCTTTTGGCCTTTATTAGCGGGTGCAACCCTAGTGGTAGCAAAACCCGAAGGTCATAAAGATAGTACCTATTTAATACAATTGATCCAAAAGCAGCAAATCACTACCCTTCATTTTGTCCCCTCCATGTTGCGGGTGTTTCTGCAAGAACCAGAGCTAAAAGGATGTAGTTCTCTCAAGCGGGTTTTCTGTAGTGGAGAAGCTTTGTCATTAGACTTAACACAACGCTTTTTTGAGCATTTTGACTGTGAACTTCACAACCTCTATGGTCCGACTGAGGCGGCGATTGATGTGACTTACTGGCCTTGTTTGCCGGAGAGTCAAAAAGCCATAGTGAGTATTGGCCGACCGATTGCCAATACTCAGATTTATATTCTTAATCCGCACTTACAACCAGTTCCTATAGGGATTGTGGGAGAATTACATATTGGTGGGATAGGTTTAGCTCGTGGATATCTCAATCGTCCCGAATTGACGGCCGAGAAATTTATCCCTAATCCTTTTGCTAAGGTGGAAGCAGGAATAGGGGGAGAAATTAGGGCAAAATTATATAAAACGGGAGATTTAGCCCGGTATTTACCCGATGGAAATATTGAGTTTTTAGGGCGGATTGACCATCAAGTTAAGATTCGAGGTTTCCGGATTGAGTTGGGGGAAATTGAAGCTATACTCAGTCAACATCCAGCAGTTGAGCAAGCGGTAGTTATTGCATCGGAGACAGAAACAGGGAGTCAAACACTAATTGCTTATGTTGTGGGTCAGTCTCAAGAGGGGGAACTCTTGGCGACTTCAGAAAAAGGGCAATTATTCGATGAGCAAATCGAGCAATGGCAAAGCCTCTATAATCAAATTTACAGCCAAACATCGGCAGATTCTCAGGGTATATTTAATATTGTTGGCTGGAATAGCAGTTACACGGGGGAACCTATCCCTGCCGCCCAGATGCGAGAATGGCTAGATGATAAAGTTAAGGTTATTCTGGCTCAACAACCGAAAAAAGTTCTGGAAATAGGTTGTGGAACCGGGTTAATATTATTCCAAGTTGCTCCCCATTGCCAGTGTTATTGGGGAACCGATATTTCATCCGTTGCCTTAGACCATATTCAGCGAATTAATCAAGAAGGGCCGAAGCTAGAGCAAGTCAGGCTATTGCATAGCACAGCCGATAAATTTGAGGGTTTGGAGTCAGAAGGATTCGATACAATTATCCTTAACTCGGTTGTGCAGTATTTCCCCCATATAGATTACTTACTGCGGGTTTTAGAGGGAGCTATCAAGGTACTAACTCCGGGGGGGTGTATTTTCCTTGGAGATGTGCGAAACTTGCAACTCATGGAAGCTTTTCACGCTGATGTAGAACTTTATAAGGCTAACCCTGAGGATGCGATTAAGGATTTTAAACAGCGAGTACAGAGAAAAATTGAGCAAGAAAATGAATTATTTATTGACCCAGATTTTTTTAGAGCAATTCAGTCCTATTTTCCTCAGATTACTGAAGTCGAGATTCATCTAGAGAGAGGTCAACACCACAACGAATTAACTCAATTCCGTTATAATGTTGTTCTGCGGATTGAAACGATTCTGGATTTTAGCACCGACTTTCCAGAATTAAACTGGACTGAACAGCAGCTGACTTTATCTGAGGTAAGAAATCAACTGGGGAAATCTGAGGGGTTAAGGGTGATAGGTGTCCCTAATTCTCGCTTGTTCAGACCTTTAAAAAGTGTGGAATTGTTCAGAAATTCTCAAGACTTTGGGACGACCGAGGAATTTCAAGCTATTAAATCGGAAATTATCCCAGAAAATGCCGTAGAACCTGAAGATTTTTCGGCTTTAGCTGAGGATTTATCCCTTTCGGTTTGGGTAACTTGGTCGGATACTCCGGACCGTTACGATGTGATTTTTGCCCCGCTGGAAAATTCCCAGAGAAATTACATCGCTTTTACCCCCACCCACACCGCAAAACCTGAATGGCAACTTTATGCAAATCACCCTTTAAGGTCTAAGTTAAACAGTAAACTGATTCCCCAACTGCGGAGTTATCTGCAAAAGCAACTCCCAGAATACATGATACCTCATGCCTTTGTGCAATTGGATGCTATTCCTCTGACAAATAGTGGAAAAATTGACCGTCGCGCCCTACCCTCTCCAAGCTATAACAGTTTAAGGAATTCGGAGAATTTTGTAGCACCTTGTACCCCTCTTGAGGAAATTTTAGCACTGATTTGGGCTGAAGTTTTGGGCATCGAAGAGGTTGGTATTCACGATAATTTTTTTGAACTTGGGGGGGATTCGATTCGGGCAATACAAGTGATCGCTAAGGCGCGACAAATGGGTTTTCATTTTTCCTTACCCCAATTATTGCAACATCAAACCATTCAAGAATTGGCCAATTGCGTTAGCTATGAAATTGATACTTTAGGGACTGAAAAAACGGAAGTTTTTAGTTTAATTTCTCAAGAAGTTCGCCTCAATTTACCGGAGGAAGTGGAGGATGCTTATCCTCTAACTGCTCTACAATTGGGGATGATATTTCATAGTGAATATCAGGGGAATCTATCGGTGTACCATGATGTGTTTACCTATCATATTCGTGCTGATTTTAGTTTTCCAGCTTTACATAGTGCTATTCAGGAGATTGTCCAGCGGCATCCAGTATTACGAACCAGTTTCGCACTCTTTGAATATCAGGAACCCCTACAATTAGTTCATCGACAAATCGATGTTCCTTTAGGATTAGATGACCTAACCCATCTATCTACTTCTGAACAAGATACGGCTATTGATGATTGGATTGAGCGGGAAAAAATCCGCACTTTTGACTGGAATAGTCCTCCTTTATTTCGCTTTCATCTCCATCGCCGCAGTCAGGATAACTTTAACCTAACTTTCAGTTTTCATCACTCTATTTTAGATGGTTGGAGTGTAGCTTCGTTGCTCACAGAATTGTTACAACAGTATCTCTATCTTCTCGACAAAAAAGTTCTCCCTCTCTCTCCAACTCCCGCTCTCAGTTTTAGGGATTTTGTCGCCTTAGAAAAGAAAACTATTCAATCGCCAGAATGCCAGAATTATTGGCAAGAAAAACTCAGAGATGTGACGCTGACCAAACTTCCTCAGTGGTCGAAATCTAATCGAGTTAATCAAGATTGGGATTGGTTCGTTCCTATATCTAGTCAGGTATCTCAGGGATTAAAACAACTCGGTAAACAAGTGGGAGTACCCCTAAAAAGTGTTTTATTGGCGGCTCATTTTCGGGTATTAAGTTTACTGAATAATCAGAGGGATATTGTTACGGGTTTAGTCTCTAATGGACGGTTAGAAGCAGCCGATGGGGAAAAGATATTAGGTTTATTTTTGAATACTTTGCCCCTACGTTTAGAGTTATCTGGAGGCCTTTGGAGCGATTTAGTTAAGCAAGCTTTTGATGTTGAAAGAGAATGCTTATCTTGGCGAAGATATCCCCTCGCTGAGTTACAAAAATCAGGTCAACCTTTGTTTGATACGGCTTTTAATTTTATTCATTTCCATGTTTATCAAGGTATCATCGGGGTGAAAGATTTAGAAGTCTTAGGAGGGAAGTTTTTTAATCAAACTAATTTTACATTGTTAGCTAATTTTAGTCTTCATCCCCTTTCATCTCAAATAGAACTTACCCTTAAATATGATGGGAATTATCTAGGGGAAAAGCAGATGGAGTTAATCGGAGGATACTACGAGAAAACTCTCATCGCTATGGCAACGGAAGGGTTAGAAAGTTATGAAACTTGTTGTTTACTTTCTGAGCAAGAACAACATCAATTATTAAAAGAATGGAATGATACCGAGGTTCACTATCCCGATGGCTGTATTCATCAATTGTTTGAGGAGCAAGTTAAGCGCAGTCCTGACGCAATCGCTATTATTACAGAAAATGAACAATTAACCTACCGTCAATTAAACGAAAAAGCGAATCAATTGGGGCGATATTTGGCGAGAAAAGGGGTAAAATCTGAAGCTTTGGTGGGAATTTGCCTAGAACGAACCACTGAGATGGTTATAGGGTTATTAGCCATTCTCAAAGCAGGGGGAGCTTATGTACCTTTAGATCCAGCTTATCCAACTGAACGCCTCAATGTTATCTTAGAAGATGCTCAAGTTTCCTTGTTGCTAACACAAGAAAAATTAGTAGAGAAATTAGGGAATTATCAAGGGAATCTGGTGATATTAGAGGCAGAACAAAAAAATATAGCCCTAGAAAGTACCGAAAACCTCTCTTTACCCGTAAGTTCTAGTAATAGCGCTTATGTGATTTATACCTCCGGTTCAACGGGGAAACCGAAAGGGGTTGTCATTGAGCATCACAGCACCACAACCTTACTGAATTGGTCCAAGGAAGTCTTTAGCAGTGAGGAATTAGCGGGGGTTTTGGGTTCTACTTCTATTTGTTTTGATTTGTCAGTATTTGAACTATTTTTGCCCTTAGCTGTGGGGGGTAAGATTATTCTGGCCCAGAATGTTCTAGATTTGCCTAGTTTAAGTGCAGCCAAAGAGGTAACATTAATTAATACCGTACCTACAGCGGTCGCCCAACTACTGGAAATTGAGGCGATACCTGAGACTGTGCGAACGGTAAACCTCGCCGGAGAAGCTTTGTCTAATCAATTAGTCCAGAAGCTTTACCAGCAGGAAAACATTAAGAATGTTTATAATCTCTACGGTCCTTCAGAAGATACCACTTATTCCACTTTTAGCTTAGTGCCGAAAGGACACCATGGACAACCGAGTATCGGCCGGCCTATTGCCAATACTCAAGTTTATATTCTGGACTCTTTTAAACAACCGGTTCCTTTAGGAACTATTGGTGATTTATATATCGGGGGTGAAGGGTTAGCTCGATGTTATCTGAATCAACCTGAATTAACCGCCGAGAAATTTATCGCCAATCCGTTTAGTAATGAACCCAATGCCAAACTCTATAAAACAGGAGATTTAGCCCGATATTTACCCGATGGAAATATTGATTTTTTGGGGCGGGGTGATAATCAGGTAAAATTGCGGGGTTTCCGCATTGAATTAGGAGAAATTGAGGCAACTCTAGGGACTTATCCCCAAGTTAAGCAAAAGGTGGTGAAGGTTTGGGAAGACTCCTATCGGAATAAGAGGTTAGTCGCTTATCTAGTAGGAGAAAATGGCCCGATAAATACTGAGGATTTGCGTCGTTTCTTGGGACAGAAATTGCCAGAGTATATGATTCCGGCTCTTTTTGTCTCCTTAGAAGCTCTCCCGCTGACTCCTAATGGAAAAATTGACCGTTCCAGATTACCCATCCCTGAGATACCTTCCACATCTGAGCAGGATTTTGTTCCTCCTCATACTCAGAAAGAAAAGATTTTGGCCAGTATTTGGCAAGATATTCTCAGCATTAAACAAGTGAGTCGTTATGACCGCTTTTTTGAAGTTGGGGGCGATTCTATTGTCAGTATTCAGGTTGTCGCTCGCGCTCGTCAAGCCGGGTTGAAGATTACCCCTAAACAGATATTTGAATATCCTACTCTTGCGGAACTGGCTACAGTTGCTGATTATTCCAGAGCGGAATTAGCTAAACAGGGTTTAGTGACGGGTATTGTGCCTCTTACTCCCATTCAACTGTGGTTTTTTGAGCAAAATCGCGCTGAAATGCACCACTTTAATCAGTCTGTCCTCTTAGAAGTTCCCCATCACCTGAAAGCTGATTTGTTAGCTCAATCTCTGAGAAAATTAATTGAACATCATGACGCTTTGCGGTTACGGTTTACTGTGGAGGAAGGACAATGGCAACAAGTCAATGGAGGAATGCCGGATGAAGTACCTTTTGAAGTGATTGATTTGTCTTCGATTCCTCAATCTCAGCAAGGGGAAACTCTCTTAGCAATGGCAACAACTCAACAAGCAAGTTTAAATCTCTCTAGTGGACTATTAATCAAGGCGGTGCTATTTGAATTGGCACCCTATCAACCCAGTCGGTTACTGATTATTATTCATCACTTGGGGGTTGATGGTGTATCTTGGCGAATTTTGTTAGAAGATTTATTGATGACTTATCAACAGCTAGAAAGGGGGGAGAATGTAGAACTTCCACCTAAAACCATAGCCTTTCAGGATTGGGCGCTTCTCTTGAGGGATTATGGACAAGGGGAGAAAGCGAGAGAGCCATTAGACTATTGGTTAACTCAACCTTGGTTAGAGGCGAGCAATTTACCTGTAGATGACGAGACTGGAAAACCATACAATACAGTAGCGACGGCCAATGATGTCACGGTGACTCTAGATGAAGAGCAAACCCGCGCCCTCTTGCAAAAAGTCCCCGCTGCCTATAACACTCAAATTAATGAGGTTTTGTTAACCGCTTTAGCGGAAACTTTGACAGAATGGACAGAAAATTTGACCATATCCCTTGATTTAGAAGGACACGGACGAGAAGATTTGTTCAGTGAGGTTGACTTATCGAGGACGGTGGGTTGGTTTACCAGTCTTTTTCCGGTTATTTTGCGACTCCCCCCCGAAAATCACCCCGGTGAGCGGCTCAAATCTATTAAAGAACAGTTACGAGCTATTCCTCACAGGGGAATTGGCTATGGAATTTCGCGATATTTGAGTGATGATGCTGATATTAAGTCTCAATTAGCTGAAATTCCTGCCAGAGAAGTTTTGTTTAATTATTTAGGTCAATTTGAGCAAGGACGATTGCAAAAAGGGGAGTGGAAATTAGCGGATGAGTCTAAGGGGCCTAATCACAGTCTTAAGGGACATCGTAGTCATTTATTAGAGATTACGGCCAGAGTTATCGAGGGACAGTTACAAGTAAACTGGACTTATAGCCATCTCATCTATGAACGTTCGACGGTAGAATATTTAGGGCGCAGCTATAAAGAAGCTTTGCTGAAATTGATTGAGCATTGTTTATCTCCTGATGCTGGGGGTTACACTCCCTCGGATTTTCCAGTAGCGCACTTGAATCAACAGGAATTAGACGATATTCTGGCAGAAATTGACTAATAAGGAGAATCTTTCATGGCAGACACAAAAAATCAACCCGCCAAAAATGTGGAGTCTATTTATCCTCTTTCCCCCATGCAGGAAGGGATGCTCTTTCATAGTCTTTATACTCCTGATTCAGGGATTTATTGTAGTCAAACTCTAATTACTCTGGAGGGAGAAATTAACCTTACAGTTTTTAGGCAAGCGTGGGAAAAAGTTGTAGAGCGTCACTCGGTATTAAGGACTCTATTTCTTTGGGAAAAACGGGAAAAACCTCTGCAAATTGTGCGAAAAAAGGTTGATTTGCCTTGGGATTATCAGGATTGGCGCAATCTTTCCCCCACAGAACAACAACAGCGTTTAGATTTATTGTTACAAACAGAGCGTCAACAAGGGTTTGAATTCAAAGTTGCTCCTTTAATGCGCTGCTTGATGATTCAACTATCAGACCAAACTTATAAATTCCTCTGCAATCATCATCATATTATTCTGGATGGTTGGAGTATGCCTATTATTTATCAAGAAGTTTTAGGGTTTTATGAGGCAGGTATTCAAGGGAAAAGTTATCATCTTCCTTCACCGCGTCCTTATCAAGATTATATTGTTTGGTTACAGGAGCAAAACCCATCTATTGCTGAGAGTTATTGGCAGCGAACTCTTGAAGGGTTTATGACTCCCACCCCCCTGAGGGTGGACAGACTCCAGTTAATGAAATCTGAAGGTAAGCCGACTTATAAAGAGTATAACTGTCATTTATCGGCTTCTCACTCCAAAGACCTGCAATCTTTGGCGCAAAAGCATAATCTGACCTTATCTACTCTAGTACAGGCCGCTTGGGCGATTCTTCTCAGTCGCTATAGTGGGGAATCAGAAGTTTTATTTGGGGTTACGGTTTCTGGTCGCCCCCATGATTTATCAGGGGTGGAACATAGGGTAGGATTATTTATTAATACATTGCCGCTGCGCGTCTCCATCAGAGAATCAGATTTATTGTTATCTTGGTTACAGGAATTACAGCAAAAGCAAGCAGAAATTCAGGATTATGCTTATGTTTCTCTGGCTGAAATACAGAGATTGAGTGATATTCCACCGGGGGTTCCCCTGTTTGAGAGTTTGGTCGTTTTTGAGAATTATCCCAGAGAAGCGTTATCGAGAGATTCTCGTCAATCCTTAAGGGTTAAGGATGTGGAGAATTTTGAGGAAACTAATTATCCTTTGACGGTGGTTGCTATTCCTAAACAGGAGTTACTGATTCAGTTAATCTATGATACTGGCCGTTTTACTCAGGATACGATTGAACGGATGGCAGGACATTTACAGACTATTTTAACAGGAATTGTTACTGAACCTCTGCAACGAGTAACACAATTACCTATATTGACAACAGAAGAGCAACATCAGTTATTAGTAGAGTGGAACAATACTGAGGCTGATTATCCTTTAGATAAGTCTTTACATCAATTATTTGAGGAACAAGTTGCCCAGAATCCCGAGGGAATAGCGGTTATTTTTGAAGGACACAAATTGACCTATCAACAGTTAAATAACCGGGGAAATCAGTTAGCTCACTGTTTACGAGATAAGGGGGTGAATCCAGAAAGTTTGGTCGGGATTTTTATGGAGCGTTCCCTAGAGATGGTCATCGGTTTATTAGGGATATTAAAAGCTGGGGGAGCTTATGTACCTTTAGAGCCAGATTATCCTACCGAGCGCTTGGGGGATATCCTCTCAGATTCGGGTGTTTCTTTGGTGTTAACTCAGGAATCTTTAGGGGATTTTCTTCCCCAAACTGGTGCCGAATTACTGTGTTTAGATAGGGATTGGGAAAAGATAGCTACCTATAGCCCAGAAAATCCCTTCAATCTAACGACTCCTGAGAATTTAGCCTATGTTATTTATACATCAGGTTCAACGGGAAAACCCAAAGGAGTATTAATTAGCCATCGGGGGTTAATGAATTTAATTTGTTGGCATCAAGACGCTTTTGAAATTACGCCTTTAGACAAAACTACTCAACTAGCAAGAAGCGCTTTTGATGCTGCGGTTTGGGAGTTATGGCCCTGTTTAACAGCCGGTGCGAGTCTTGTCTTAGTTAAACCTGAAATCATGCAATCTCCCCCGGAGTTGCGAGACTGGTTAATTGCCCAAGAAATCACCGTCAGCTTTTTACCAACTCCCCTAGTTGAGAAGATTTTATCTTTAGAATGGGATGAAAATATAGCCCTCAGAATTATCTTAACGGGTGGGGATAAACTCCATCATTATCCTTCAGTATCAATGCCTTTTAAGCTTATTAATAATTATGGTCCTACAGAGAATACAGTAGTAACCACTTCAGGAATAGTTCCCGATTATGAGGAAGGAAACTCCTCATCCCCGTCTATTGGCAAGCCAATTTCTAACACAAAAATTTATATTTTAGATCAGAATTTACAACCGCTTCCGATTGGGGTTCCTGGAGAGTTACATATTAGCAGTGTGGGGTTAGCGCGGGGTTATCTCAATCGTCTGGAATTAACTAAAGAAAAATTTATTTCTAACCCTTTTAATTCGGGTATATTATATAAAACGGGGGATTTAGTTCGCTATCTTCCAGAGGGCAATATTGAATTTTTAGGGCGCATTGATAATCAGGTTAAGCTGAGGGGATTACGGATTGAATTAGGGGAAATAGAAGCAGTTTTAGAGACCCATTCTCAAGTGGAAAAAGCCGTAGTTATTTTGCGAGAAGATACGTCAGAAAATCAACGCTTAGTCGCTTATATAGTCAGGAAATTCCCCTCATTAGGTATCGGAGAATTGCGCCGTTTCTTGCAGCAGCAACTCCCCGCTTATATGGTTCCTTCTGCCTTTGTCATGTTGTCAGATTTTCCCTTAAATAACAATGGCAAGATAGACAGGAAAAAATTACCTGTCCCCGATGAGACATCAATTATTGAATCTGCTTATCTAGCCCCAAGAAATGAAAAAGAAAGCCTCTTAGCTCAGATTTGGCAAGATGTTCTTCAGCTATCACAAATAGGGGTTAATGACAACTTCTTTGAGTTAGGAGGACATAGCTTAAAAGCTATTTCTCTAGTGAGTAAAATTCAAGAAAAGTTAGGGCAATCTTTGCCCATCAAACAAGTATTTGCTCATCCTACCATTGCTGAACAAGCAGAATTATTAAGCACTGTTCCCCCTCTGACGGTAGCCACTATTCCCCTTGTATCTGCACAAGAAACCTACGAAACATCCCATGCTCAGAGACGTTTCTATGTCTTGCAACAGATGGAGCTCAATAATGTAGCTTATCATATTGTTTCCACCCTCAAAATAGCAGGAAATTTTAGCCCAGATGTCTTTGAAAAAGCCATACAATTATTGATTTCCCGTCATGAATCCCTGCGGACATCTTTCATTTTAATTAACGGTGAACCACAACAGAAAATCCTGCAAAATCGTCCTTTTGATTGGGAATTTAAAGACTGGACAAATAAACCTGATGAAGAAATCTTAGAAACGATTGCAAAAGAGAGAAAAGCGTTTGACTTAGAAAAAAGTCCCCTGGTGCGCTCTAAGGTTTATAAACTGTCTCCGAATGAATATATTTTGGAGTTAGAAATTCATCATATTATCTGTGATGGTTGGTCAATGAGTTTGTTAGCTAAAGAATGCTTAGAATACTACTCTGATTTAGCCAAAGGATTACAGCCTAATATAGAGCCATTGCCGATACAATATAAAGATTATGCAGGGTGGCAAAATAATCTTTTAAGGAGCGAAAATAATTCAAAAAACCTAGATTACTGGCGGCAAAAACTGGACAATGGACAACTGACCAGAGTTCACTTACCGACAGACTTTAAACGTCCCCAAATAAAGACGTTTAAGGGTTCTCATTTAAGCTGGACATTTGACCGAGAAACGATTTCTAAATTAAGAAAAATTTGTCAGGAAAACGAAATAACCCTATTCATGGCATTGGTAGCGGCTGTCAAAATATTGCTGTATCGCTACAGTGGTCAACATGATATTACTATTGGTACAGAAATCGCCACTAGAAACCATCCTCAACTGCAATCTCTAATCGGTTTATTTCTCAATACCTTAGTTATTCGTGACCAAATTGAACCCCAAAAAGGCTACAAAAATCTACTCGCAAAGGTTCGTCAAACCGTTACTGAAGCCTTAGAACATTCCGATTATCCCTTTGATATTTTAGTAGAGAAATTAGCTGTTTCTAGAGAAATTAACCGCACTCCCTTGTTTGATATATTAGTCCTTCTGCAAAATTTTGAGCAATCTGTAGGCTTGGAAAATATACAAATAAAATCTCTAGATTCCCTCACCCCGACCAGTAAATTTGACCTATCTTTTGTATTCAGTGAAGATGAGGAAAAACTCAGATTAGAGCTAATTTATAACACCGACTTATTCCAAGAGGAGAGGATGAAAAAATGTCTCATTCACTTCGATAAACTCTTGAATGAAATGCTATCTAACCCCGCCCAACCCGTCAAAGACATTTCTTTGTTATCGGAGGCAGAAACCGCTTTCATTGCCAATTTTATCAATCCTATTCCTCGCTTAGAAACTCGCACGGTTATCCATGATTTTATTGACCAAGTTGAAGCCACACCAGAGAAAACATCGATAATTTATCCCGGGGGTAAATTTAGCTATCAAGAATTACATGAACTAACTAACTTTTGGGCTTATGCCTTAAAAGAATTAGGCGTGGAAAAAGATAAGGTTTGTGGTGTTCTCCTAGAAGGAGATTATCGTCAGTTAATCGCTATGCTGGCAGTATTTAAAGCCGGGGGAATCTATTTACCTCTACGTTTAGATGAACCAGAGGAGCGCTGGCAACGCATGATGATTAAAACCAGCCCCGAAATTATCTTAGTTGCGGCCGAGAATTTAGAGAAGATTAAACCCCAACTATCCGCATTAGAAAAACCGCCTCATATCCTAGTGGTTAAGGCTGATAAAATTCAGCAATATCATCAGTGGAATGGCATGGATTATCAAGAGTTTCCTTGCCAATTAAGCAACCTGAAACCCGTTCTAGCTATGCCGGATGCTGATGATTCTAATTATATTATGTTTACTTCTGGCTCAACCGGTGAACCTAAAGCAATCTTAGGCAGTCACGGCAGCTTACGTCATTTCATTAATTGGGAAAAACGGGAATTTGACATCAATGAAAATTGGCGCTGTTTACAAATTGCTCAAATTAATTTTGATGCTTATTTGAGGGAAACCTGTGTGACTTTATGCTCAGGGGGAACTCTGTATATTCCAGAGAGTACAGAGCGAGAAGACTTAGAGCTTTTATTACTGCGAATAGGAGAATGGCAAATCAATTTACTACACACTGTCCCCTCGGTAATGCGTCTGTTTTTAAAGATAGGGCGTGGTTTAGTTAATGCACATAATCTCCTGAAAAGTTTGCGAATTTTTGTCTTAGGAGGAGAGCCTTTATTTGTGAAAGAACTGGCTGAATGGCATCAAATTTTTGGCTCTCAGACAGAATTTGTGAATATTTATGGGGCAAGTGAAACTACATTTGTTAAGCATTTTTATCGAATTCCAAACCCTAATAATATTCCCTATGAACGGGTTCCGGGTGGTCAAACTTTGCCAGATACCGCTTATGCAGTGGTTGATGGAAATCGCGCCAGGGCAATAGGAGAAGTAGGAGAAGTGTTCGTTAAATCCCCCTATTTAACCAAAGGTTATTATCAAGATGAAAGCTTAACTCATTCAGTTTTTGTGCCTAATCCTTTGAATGGGGGGAGGGATATAGTTTATCGTACTGGAGACTTAGGCAGATTGCTTCCTGATCTAACTTTAGAGGTAATAGGACGCAGTGACAATCAAATTAAATTAAATGGGGTACGGATTGAATTAGGAGAGATTGAAGATGTCCTCAGTGGGATTGAGGGAGTAGAAAAAGCTTTAGTTATAGCTAATAAAAAGGAGGAATTAGTAACCGTAATTGCTTATTATCAGGCAGAGGATACAGTTCATCAGGAATATATTCGAGGTAAATTAAAGCAACTCTTACCGATTTATATGCAGCCTAGCTTTTTAATGCGGTTAGAAGCTTTTCCCTTGTTACCCAATGGAAAAATTCATCGTCTAGCTTTGCCAAAACCTGAAGAAAATATTACTCACTTAACTAACCAAGTCCCAGATTTTAATCCACAAGAAGCTTTATTAGCTTCCCTTTGGGGTGAGTTATTAGAAGCAGAAGTGAGTAACAGTAATCAGTCGTTTTTTGAACTAGGAGGAAACAGTCTAAAGGCGATGCGCTTAGTGTCACAAATCCGTAATCAATTTGGGGTTTCCCTCCGATTACGGGAAATTTTTACCCATAATACTTTAAAAGAACAAGCTGTATTAATTCAATCCCGACAAAAATGATGATCAACTTACCACAATCTGACTCAATTAACCCACTGAAAAAACAGAAATATTACGAAGTCTCTCACGGTCAAAGAAGGCTTTGGATTTTGCAGCATATCAGCGAATCTTCTAGTGCTTATAATATTAGGCTTGCCATGAGAATTAATGGCAAATTAGATGTTTCTATATTAACAGCAGCCTTTCAAGAACTGGTAAACCGACATGAAATTCTCAGAACCACTTTTGCCAGTGTTGGGGGCAATATTAAGCAAGTTATTCATGAGGGAATCCCCACAGAACAGTTAATCATTTTTAAAGATTTAAGAGGAGAAAAAGATGCTGAACTCTTGGCAGATGATTTAATTCAAGAGTCGGCAAATTTACCTTTTAGTTTAGAAAAGCTGCCCCTTATTCGAGTCTTATTGGTGCAGATTAATTCAGAAGAATTTATCTTTGGTTTGACTGTCCATCATATTATTGGAGATGCACAATCACTTGATATTATCTTTCAAGAGTTCTTTATATTATACTCTGCTTATACTCAACAAAAAAAAGCTGAATTACCCCCTCTTACCCTACAGTATAAAGATTATGCGGCCTGGCAAAATCAGTGGTTAGAAAGTGAAGAAGTTAGAGAACAACATGAGTATTGGTGTGAGGTTTTTGCCGAACATCCCCCTATCTTAAACTTACCGATAGACTTCCCTCGACCTCAAGTAAAATCTTCTCAAGCGGCTTCCTACACTTATCAATTTAGTGAGAGTCTTAGCCAACAATTACAAACCTTTGCCACTCAAAATAATACGACTCTATTTATTACCCTACTGACCTTCTTTAAAATATTACTCTACCGCCACACCGGCCAGCGTGATTTAGTAGTTGGTATCCCTATTTCAGCACGAAATCATCCTGATTTAGAAAACCAGATCGGGTTTTATGTTAACACCTTGGCTTTGAGATCTTTATTACCAGAGGGAGTAACTTTTAAGCAAGTCTTAGGGGAAGTAACTAACACCTGTCTTGATGCCTATGAATATCGTGATTATCCTTTTGATAAATTAGTATCCGCTCTCAATTTAGAACGTGATTTGTCCAGAAATCCCTTATTTGATGTCATGTTTTCTCTACTGAGTAAAGAAAGCAAAACTGTCTTAAAAATTCCTGGTTTGGAACATCAACCTTATCCCTTAAAACCACGGATGGCTCAATTTGATATGACTTGGAGCTTCTTTGAAGATAGTCATAATCTTACATTAGCTATTGAATATGAGCCGGATTTATTTTTGCCTGAAACTATCGCCAGAATGAGCGGTCACTTTTTACAAATTATTGAAAGTGTAATTCAGAATCCCGATTGTAAATTATCTGAGATTAATTTATTAACCCCTGAAGAACGGCATCAATTACTAATAGAGTGGAATCAAACCGAAGTCGCTTATTCTCAACAGTGTCTGCACCAGTTATTTGAAGAAAAAGTTAGAGATAATCCCGAGGCAATAGCTATTATTTTTGAGGGCAAAAAATTGACCTATCGAGAGTTAAATAATCGAGCTAATCAAGTCGGTCACTATTTACAAGAAAAAGGCGTAACTTCAGAAGTATTAGTGGGGATTTTTATTGAGCGTTCTTTTGAGATGATCATCGGAATATTGGGAATTATTAAAGCCGGGGGAGCTTATGTTCCTTTGGATCCTAATTATCCCCCTGAGCGCTTGGATTATATGATATCTGATTCTGCTATCTCTCTGTTGTTAACTCAACAATCTTTAGTCCAATTTCTGCCCGAAAATCAAGCCGAAATACTGTGTTTAGATACAGATTGGTCAAGGATAGCTAATTATAGTCAAGAGAATTTGACCTCTCCAGTTACCCCAGAAAATTTAGCTTATGTTATATACACTTCGGGTTCAACGGGAAAACCTAAAGGCGTGATGAATATTCATAAAGGAATTTGTAATACTCTAAAATATACTATTGATCATTATAATCTTACCTCTGAAGATCGCGTTCTCCAAATTACTGCCTTTAGTTTTGATGTTTCAGTCTGGGAAATTTTCTTGTCTTTAACCTCAGGTGCTACCCTAGTGATCACTAAATCTGATCGCTATAAAGATATAGATTATTTAATAGATTTAATTCTGAAAGAACAAGTGACTTATTTTACTGCTGTTCCCTCAATATTGCGAGTTTTTCTGCAACATCCTAAGAGCAAAGATTGCCACTGTTTAAAACGAGTAATTGTCGGGGGAGAAGCCCTACCTTATGAACTCAATCAACGATTTTTTCAGCAGTTAAACTGTAAATTATATAACATTTATGGACCAACAGAATCCGCCGTTGATACTACTGTCTGGTGCTGTCAGCCCAATTCCCAGTTAATTTCTATTGGGCGCCCCCTTGCTAATGTCCAAGTTTATATTCTCGATAGTTATCTCCAACCGGTTCCTATTGGTGTTGCTGGAGAATTACATATTGGTGGAATGGGTTTAGCGCGTGGATACCTCAACCAAGCTGAATTAACGGCTGAAAAATTTATTCCTCATCCTTTTGCCGAGGGTAAATTATATAAAACGGGGGATTTAGCTCGCTATCTTCCTGATGGAAATATTGAATATTTAGGGCGGATTGATAATCAAGTTAAGCTGAGAGGTTTCCGCATTGAATTAGGAGAAATTCAGACAGTTTTAGAAACTCATCCCAACGTTGAACAAACTGTTGTGATTATGCGGGAAGATACCTTATATAATCAACGGTTAGTTGCTTATGTAATGAGAAAAGAACCCTTATTAACTTCTCAGGATCTGCGCCGTTTCTTGCAGCAGAAATTACCCGTTTATATGATCCCTTCTGCCTTTGTGATGTTGTCGGATTTTCCCTTAAATCCTAATGGGAAAATAGACTTTCATAAATTGCCTATACCGGATGAGACTTCTTTAGTTGAATCACCCTATTTAGCACCCCGCAATCAAACGGAAACTATCTTAGTAAGCCTTTGGCAACAGCTTCTACAAGCTGGCAAGATAGGGGTTAATGATAACTTCTTTGAGTTGGGGGGTCATTCCTTACAAGCTATGAATCTTATGGCTTTAATTTATGAAAAAATCGCCATAGAAATTCCTTTATCAATGATTTATGAAAAGCCAACAGTAGCCGAATTAAGCGATTATATTATCTATGCTCAGGAGATGAATATTCAACCGAAAGAACGTCCTTATGTGGTGTTTAATAAGGAGCAAGAAAAGGCCGTCTTTTTATTTCCACCCGCCCTTGGTTTCGCTGCTGCTTATGCCAATTTAGCGGAGTATATAACGGATTATGCTCTCTATACTTTTCGCTATATTAGCGATGAATTAATGTTAGAAAAATACGCTGAATTAATTGAGAATTTAGCTCAGGATCAAGATATAAAATTAATGGGACATTCCGCTGGCGGATTTTTAGCGATGTTAATGGCTCAACAATTAGAAAGTCGAGGGAGAGTTGTTTCTGATGTCATTTTACTGGATACTTACAGAGGAGGACGTGAGGCTAAAAAAGCTGATATGTCAGAGATTCAAGAAGGGGTTGATGCTTTCTTATTAAATCCCAAACGTCAGGAATTAAGAGGTTACTTTTTAGGGAATCAAAAACTCCGCGACCGCACTTATCATCAAGTGTGGGAATACTTTAATTTTCTTTGGAATTCTGATTTAAAAAATGTACAAATTCAAGGGACTATTCATTTGATTCGTGCTGAGGGAAACTATGAAGCTCAAGATGATTGGACACAAGCAACAAAAGGAGAAAGAATCAATCATTATGCCACTGGTATTCATCGTGAAATGATTGATCCTCCTTATCTTCCAAAAAACGCTCTGATTATTAATAGTATTCTCAACCCAAAACAGTCGTAACCGTTTAGGTGGCGGACGAAATCTGGCAATCTGAGAGACATAGATGAGCAGTACCTAGGGTCTGCTGAAAAAGTTTTTTCAGTAAACCCTAATTAATACCAATTATCTGTCGACCGGAAAATTGAGGCATCGGGGAACATAGTTGGATTACCACTAGCGTCGATTTTTTGCCGTAATTCTCGCAATTGTTTATTCCCGATGAGAAAATCACTTTCTACTAATTGATAGGGCAGTACATTATTATCTAAAGCATACACTGCCGTGATGCCAGCAGCTACCCCGGAAGACCACTCGAAGGAATGGACACGATAGGCGGCCGCAGCAATATGACTAAGAGCGATACTTTTACCCGCTATCAATAAATTATCGATTTTTTGGGGAATTATAGCCCTTAAAGGTATCTCGAAGGGGTAAGCTTGGCCCTGTCCCTGTCTTTCTCCTGCTTTTTCTGTATTACCCGGTTTTTCGGGGGGATGTTCCGTCATGCAGGGGTGAAAATCAATCGCGTAGTGACCGATACCGACGGAATCGGGGTAAATAGTCGATCGCTTGCGTTTAACGGCCTTGTCGGGGGATAATGTGCCATCAAGTACGGAAAATCCCTCTAATCCTGCCAAGGTGGCAATTAAGCGCCGATATTCTGCTGGGGAAAGATTTTGACGATAGAAATCGCTTTGAAAATTTTGTCGGGAAATATCGATTTCTGTGACGGTAAAACCATCGGGGAAAGTCAGGGAAGGACGACCGATAATCCGTCTTGCTTCCCGAATATAGGGATATTTTGACAAACCGTGAGCAGTACCCATGGGAGAATCAAAACCGGAGAGATAACGGTTATTCAAATGGGGAACTTTTACCCCGTCTCCTAACTGGGAATCGGTGGTTCCTTCTACTAACCAATAATAGTAGGAAATGGCGTGTTCTTCGCCCCTCGCGAGGGTTTCGGTGCGTAATCCTCCCATCCATCCCCCGGGAGATAACTGTCCTAACTCTTGCAACTGTTCACGGGTGTAGATAAAGTTATCCTTAGCAGTCCCCGGACGGTAATCATTTCCCCAGGTCCAATTCTGCATGGAAATATCCCCCGGGACGGGTTCGGTAAAAGTAATTCCCCCAAAGGTTTTCTCTTTACCCAGTTGCGGACTCCAAATACGACGATAGGTGAAAACTAGGTCAAAATCGGCTAATCGCGGCAATTCATAGCTAAAATAGGGGGCATAGCGTTCATAATAAACGGGTTTCTCGTGGGTTTGTGGTTTTTCTGTTTCCTCCATGGCGAAGGTATAGGTAAAACCCTGGGTACAGTAGGGGTCGCCAGTGACGCTAGAGGAAGAAGGTTCGAGATAACTGCGCTTATCGACACCTAAACGGTAGGGAATATCTGATAATCCGATTATTTCCCCGGTTTCGGTCGCTTCAATCACATACCAATCTGCTAATTGATTCGGTTGGGAGGATTTGGGGACAAAACGGAGGATTTTCTTATCAAAACGGGGAGAATTTTCGTAGCGATAGATATCCTCCATTTTTTGCGATAAAAACTCGGTATTTAGGGGAGGAGTACCTTTTGCGGGACTATGTTGAATAGCAATTACACTGGTAATCTGTTGACCGGTGCCGCGATTGGGTAAAGTTTCAATATTTAATTCTTTGACTACCGTGGAGGGAAACCATTTCAGGGTTCCTTTGCCTTTTTTGGCAGCGTCTTCTAACTGTTGAAATAATAATTTATGTCCATCAAAAGGCAAAAAACAAGACCCGCTTACCCAACATTCTCCGGGGTTGCGTTTCCCGTAATGCTTTCTAATTCTTTCCCTAAATTCTAGATAACCTTTCGGGAAAAATAATTTTTCTCTTTGTGTCCGTCTTTCATCTAATGCGGAGGTTCCCTGAGAAGATATCTGTCCCCCCACCCAGTCGGTAATCTCGGTTAAACAGACGGTTTTTCCTAATAATAAAGCTTCGTAGGCTGCACCGGCACCGGCTAAACCACCACCCACCACCAGAATATCACAGCCGACGCTTTGATCCGGTTCTCGCGGGGGGGCTGCTAGGGTGAGGGGAGTGAAAGCTTGCAGGAGAAATAATCCCAGAGAGAGGGATTTAAGAGGAGTAAAGTGATGATTGAAAATTTTAGGGGACATTATTGACAAATATCAATGTTGTGACTGAGAGTTTCCTCTTTCTTTGAAGAAGAAGCCAGAGCATCTGTTCCTGAAATCCTGATTGTTTTTTTGGGCAATATTGAGAACTTTGTAGCTTGATGCTGGCTTTTGAGAGATTATACATCGCCAAGCTGACAATCGATCGCTTTTCCGGAAATGTTTTGACACAATAGAGATATCCTGATTCTGTCTCATTCCCTTTGTTATTCCCTGTAATCCTTCCTAAGTTAAATTCAAAACAAACCCGGGTAAGACATCTTCCCCGGATAAAATAGCAGGTAAATTAATAATTTCACCATCGCTATTTAGTCGGTAGATTTCCACCTGCTGCTGTTGCGGATTAATCAACCAACCTAAACGTAAACCACTGGCTAAATATTCGCGCATCTTGTCGCGTAAAGAGGTTAAGGAATCGGTACGAGAACGTAATTCAATCACAAAATCGGGACACAAAGGTGGGAACTTTTCTCGCTCTTCTGCGCTCAAAGCTTCCCATCTCTCCCGTTTTATCCAAGCAACATCAGGAGAACGATATCCTCCATTTGGTAAACGAAAAATTGTCGAAGAACTAAACACCTCACCAAGTTGAGTTTGCTCGTTCCATACCCCAACTTTAACAATCAAATTAGCTTCTTGTTTACCAGTATTTCCACCCACGGGAGGCATAATTAATAATTCTCCTTTTTGATTACGTTCTAAATTCCATGTTTGATTAGCCTGACAGAGATGATAAAATTGTTCATCAGTCAAATTAACTGTCTCTAGATTTAACACTACAGTTTCCATAATCGCTTCTCCTTCTTGCTACTTTATACACTATAACTCATCGCATTTATCTTAAGAGTGAGGTACAAAGTCTCTGGTTTTAGGGAACGCCAGAACTGCTGTATCAGTTATCAGTTCAGAGAAAAATATGTGTAATTAATTCTGTCTGGGTACTCAATCCTTCCTAAGTTAAATTCAAAACAAACCCGGGTAAGACATCTTCCCCAGATAAGGTAGCAGGTAAATTAATAATTTCCCCATCGCT
This sequence comes from Microcystis sp. M_OC_Ca_00000000_C217Col, assembly GCF_007095585.1. NCBI lineage: Bacteria > Bacillati > Cyanobacteriota > Cyanophyceae > Chroococcales > Microcystaceae > Microcystis > Microcystis sp. M_OC_Ca_00000000_C217Col. The sequence goes on along the minus strand of NZ_SFBV01000248.1, from coordinate 23,545 downwards.
ATTTAGTCGGTAGATTTCCACCTGCTGCTGTTGAGGATTAATCAACCAACCTAAACGTAAACCACTGGCTAAATATTCGCGCATCTTGTCCTGTAAAGAGATTAAGGAAGGTGTGATAATTTTTGCTTATGGAATCGTGAAATGCTTATCGGGCAAGACTTTTAGGGCTATTTTGCGGAAGAAAGTATCAGTATAGACCTCGTTTCCACACAGAAACCAGAAGAGCCTAAGGAATCAGTACGAGAACGTAATTCAATCACAAAATCGGGACATAAAGGTGGGAACTTTTCTCGCTCTTCTGCGCTCAAAGCTTCCCATCTTTCCCGTTTTATCCAAGCAACATCAGGAGAACGATATCCTCCCTTTGGTAAACGAAAAATTGTCGAAGAACTAAAGACTTTACCAGAATTACTTTGACGATTCCAAATCGTTACATCAGCAATTAAATCAGCTTCTCGATTACCACTATTTCCACCCACGGGAGGCATAATTAATAATTCTCCTTTTTGATTACGTTCTAAATTCCATGTTTGATTAGCCTGACAGAGATGATAAAATTGTTCATCGGTCAGATTAACTGCATCGATATTTAACACTACAGTTTCCATAATCGCTTCTCCTTCTTGCTGCTTTATAAGAATGGCTATATCGTTGCTTCATCTCAACCTATTTACCTAATTGACTCTCTAAAAATTCTGGCCAATCGGGATTAGTAGTGTCTAGGGAAATTAGATAGGGTTGTTCCCTTTCATTAAAAGGTTCTGTTTTCTCAATTTGGGCATTTAAAACCTCGATAGTAGCATCAGAAATATCGCCTTTTCTAGCGGCAATCCGTTGTTTTAAAACTTCTATAGGTGCGTGACAATGGACAATATGAAAAGGAATCTGTAAATTTTGGGCATAGGTTAATAAGGGTTCTCGCCAAGCATATTTATCGTAGCGTGCATCGAGAATAACCGGATAACCTAAAGCTATTAAAATTCGGGCTAATTCCGCCAGTCTAGCGAAGGTTTTTTGACTCATTTCGAGACTATATATGTCTAGACTTCCTGTTTGATTTAAGTCAATTCCAGCCAAATGTTTGCGAACTGCATCGGAACGAATCTGAATAGCATTAAGATTTTTAGCAATTACTTTCCCTATGGTACTTTTACCCGATGCAGAAAATCCCGACATCAGAATTAATCTCGGTTTCTGCGGTTGGGTGTACTGCCAAGCTAATTGATAATAATCCTGTGCATTGGCTTTAATTTTCTCGGAAAAACTGTCACCATCAAGCAAAAAACTATTGACTTTTGCCCTCACATATGCTTGTCTAGTCAGGTAGAGAGGCAAGACTTTTAAACCCTCCCAGTCGGCGGTTTGTTCTAAATAAGTATTCACCAATAAATTAGCGAAATCTCCTCTCCCCCTAGCGGTTAAATCCATGACTGTAAAAGCAATATCATACATGACATCAACGAAGCGAAAAGATTCATTAAATTCTAGGCGATCAAATAATTGTATTTCTCCCTGCCACTGACAGATATTATTTAAATGTAAGTCACCGTGACATTCGCGAATCATCCCTTTTATTTGTCTTTCTTCTAACCAATCTCCGTGTTCTGCGAAGAATTTATCTGTATAAGCTTTCGTTTCATCGTATTGTTTTTGGGTTTGGACAAAATTAATATATTTCTCGGTTTGTTGGTAGTTTTCATCAAAAGCCTGTTTAATAACTTCTAAATTGCCAAATTGAGTAATATAGGAATTAGTCACAGCTTGTCGATGAAATCCTGCCACTTTTTCAGCCAAAGATTTTATAGCTTTTTCCGTTAGTTCTCCCCGTTCAAAAACTTTACTCAGTAAACATTCTTGGGGAAACTGATTCATTTTTAAAATGTATTCGATCGCTTTTCCTTCTCCATTTAAACTTATGCTACCCTGTTGATCATTAATTGACAAAACTTCTAGATAGATATTATCGGCGACTTTTTTATTTAACTCTAGTTCCTGTTCTAGATAATACTTTCTCTTTTCTAAAGTGGAGAAATCTAAAAACTTATAATTAACTGGTTTCTTGACTTTATAGGCATAATCTCCTGTCAAGAAGATAATTGAAGCATGGGTTTGGATAATTTCAACGGGAATTTTGACAGAATGAGGATAAAAGTCAGGATTTTTTAATTCTTCGATTAATCGATTGCTATCCATAGCGAGAACTCCTATCGGTTGCATCTCATTTGTATAAATTTACTAGGTTGGGATTTTTCCGGGAAAACCCTCAGCTAAAATTGGCTGTTATTTCCGATTTTATCACTTAATCTTTGACTCTTGGGGGATTCTACCCCCCAAACGCTGGAAAGCATTAGCTTTGCAAGTGGGATGCTTACACGGGATTTTTCATACATTTGTACCAGTTTAAGGATGACTGATAATTGCTGATTGTCGGTAAGCTGTTGACTATCTAAATTACTCGTTAAGACCCCCTAAAAGCGGGGTCAGCTTTAAGCCAAGGAATTAGGGGTACAGTTAGTTTGAGATAATTTTGATGCTGACTATTCCTTCTTAAGTTATATTTATAAATATCCCCTCGACAGCTTGAAGATCGAACCTTTATCCAATCTTTACCATCAAAAACCGAGCATTTAGCCATGTTATCGACTATAATCGGCCTAGTACAGAATTTGAACAGGTACAAAGATTTTGGGTTACTCAGGCCTTGAAACCAGAAGATGTGACGCAATTGCCGTTAAGGAACTGTTCCGAATCACACCCAACACTTTATTGAGAAAATAAATTAAGTCAAAGACGAATAAGCCATGACTTTTTGAGGGAGCATATTAACTTATATTTTGTCGAGGTACCGAAAAAATGATTAATGGTTCATCCAATTCCCGTTATCTCCTCATTGTGGAAGATCCTCAAGGGAGAAGAACAATTACCCTAGAAGACATGAAATATTCTCTCGGCCGTAAGTCCGATAATCAAATTGTTCTTCGCTCCAAATACGCGTCTCGTTATCATGCGACTTTAATTAAAAAGAGTATTGATCGCCAAAATTTTTCCTATTGGATTCTTGATGGTGATTTAGAGGGGAATAAAAGTCATAATGGTATTTATGTCAATGGCTCTAAATGCTTGGTTCATGAATTAAAAGATGGTGATTTAATTAACTTTGGCTGTGATATAAATGCCAGTTTTCATTTAATAGCCAGTCAAGAAAAAATAGAGCAAGCACCAGTTAAAAGTTCAGGACAGGTACGAGTGGATCTGACGGAAAATGAAGCAAATTATAGCCGGGATAACTTCCACACGAAAAGTACCCTAATTCTCCATCATTCCCCATCCCAGACCATTAGTTTTGATAACAGGACTCAAGAGGAATCTTTCCTAGATCCTCTCACGAATTTGCCTAACCGTTCTCTCTTTAATGAATATCTGTCAAATGCTATTAATAATGCCCAGAAAAGTAATCAACTGCTCGGTCTGTTATTAGTGGATGTAGAGCGGCTAAGAAATGTCAATAATCGACTAGGTTATCGACTGGGAGATAAGCTCTTAAAAATCGTCAGTGAACGGTTAAGAAAAAATTTGAGATCGGGGGATATAGTCGCTCGTTGGGGAGGGGACGAATTTATTATCCTGCTGCCACAAATTAATAATGCTAATGATCTGGAAAAAGTTAGTCAAAGAATTATTAAAACCCTAGAAAATAATTACGAAATCGAAAATCACTCCCTAGCCGTGCGATTAAATTTAGGTTCAGTTATCTGTCCCCCCGTCGGCACAGACAGAAAAATAATTTTACAGAAACTGGAGGAAAATTTAGTAGCGGTCAAGAATAATATCAATAATAACTCCAGGATAGAGTCAGTTAATGTTCACCCTAAAAATACTCGTAGTTCTAAAGTTGAATATTTTCTCTATCAGGCAATCAGAAATAATGAATTAGCTCTTTACTATCAACCGCAAGTTAATATGACTCAGGGACAAGTGGAAGGGTTAGAGGTATTATTGCGCTGGTTACACCCTCAATTCGGATTAATCGCTCCTAATCGTTTCTTACCCTTAATCCAAGAAAGCGAGTTAATCCTTGAGCTTAATCGTTGGGTGCTGAAAAATGCCTGTCAACAAGCACAAATATGGCAGCAGCGAGGATTATTATACACTCCCATCTCGATCAATCTGTCCCCGCACCAATTGCGGGATCCCCAGTTGCTCACCATCCTCAAAGAAGTCTTGACTGAAACCAAAATCGGGACTTTCTTTCTGGAGATGGAAATAACCGAAACAAGTTTACTAGAAAATAGCAGCGAAACTGGTCGAATTCTTGGGGATTTGCAGGAATTGGGTATTGGTATTACCCTTGATGATTTTGGCAGCGGTTACGCGTCGATCGCCTATCTCGGTCAATTTCCCGTGAAAAAACTGAAAATAGAGCAATCTTTAACGAAAAACCTGAGTAATAATCCCCAAGATACCCGTTTTATCTCGTCATTGTTGGCGATAGCGAAAAGTTTTAACTTAATAGTGATCGCCAAGGGAGTAGAAACCCAACAACAATTAGAAATCCTGCAAGAATTAGGTTGCGAGAGAATGCAAGGCAATCGCATCAGTGGCCCTCTAGCAGTGGAGGAAATGACTAAATTTCTCCACATCCACCACAGCCTGTCAGTAATCAGTGATCAGTGATCAGTTACCAGTTATCAGCTCTGGGTTTTTAGTCAGGGGTATTAAGTGAGGAGGATGAAATAGCATTAACAGTGCTGTCCTTTCACTGATCACTGTTTACTGATAACTGATTACTGATAACTGATTTTGGTCACTGATTCCGGTATGATCTGAACAGAGAATCTAGGATCAAATACCTACTCAATCTAGCGTGAGACTCTTGCCGAACCTGTCAGCAGCAGAAATTTGTGGCGGCGGGGTGCTGCTGGATCCAGAGTCTGGTTTAATTACTACTATGGGTTAACAATTAGTCGTGTATTTAGAGGGAAACTATGGCCAATAAGCCAGAGCGCGTGGTTCTAATCGGTGTAGCTGGGGACTCCGGCTGTGGGAAATCTACTTTTTTACGTCGTTTGACCGATTTATTCGGGGCCGAGTTTATGACAGTGATCTGTTTAGATGACTACCATTGCCTCGATCGCAAACAGAGAAAAGAGGTGGGTGTCACCGCACTCAATCCGAAAGCGAATAACTTTGACCTGATGTATGAGCAGATTAAAGCTCTTAAGGGAGGTCAAGCCATTAATAAACCTATTTATAATCATGAAACGGGGATGATCGATCCCCCCGAAATCATCGAACCGAATAAGGTAATCGTGATCGAGGGACTACACCCCTTATATGATGAACGAGTCCGGTCCCTATTAGATTTCAGCGTTTATCTCGATATTAGCGATGAAGTCAAAGTTAACTGGAAAATTCAACGGGATATGGCCGAGCGCGGTCACACCTATGATGATGTCATGGCGGCCATTAATTCTAGAAAACCCGATTTCAGTGCCTATATCGACCCCCAAAGACAGTACGCTGACGTGGTGATTCAAGTGCTGCCCACCAAATTACTTGAAGATCACGAAAGTAAATTACTGCGGGTCCGTTTAATCCAGAAAGAAGGGGTAGAAAACTTTGAACCCGCTTATCTGTTTGATGAAGGTTCCACCATCGATTGGCGGCCCTGTGGTCGTAAATTGACCTGCACTTATCCCGGTATTAAACTCTACTATGGTCCGGATGGCTTCTTGGGAAATGAAGTGTCGATTCTGGAACTAGATGGTCAATTCGATAACCTCGAAGAAATGATCTACATCGAAAGCCATTTGAGCAAAACTGGCACTAAATACTACGGTGAAATGACGGAATTACTGCTCAAACACAAGGATTATCCCGGTTCCACCAATGGTACGGGTTTATTCCAAGTATTGGTCGGTCTCAAAATGCGTGAAACCTACGAAAAACTAATGGCAGCCGAAGCAAAAGTGGCAGCGTCAGTCTAGTTTTTAGTTTTGACCGAACCGGCATCCTATATGGTTAGGATGCCGGTTTTTTTTAAGCTACTAATCCCGATCGCAGGGCCAGCACTGCCGCTTGAGTGCGATCATCCACAGAGAGTTTATTTAAGATATTGCGGACATGGGTTTTCACCGTGCCGATGGTGATATAGAGTCGGTAGGCAATCTGGGCATTACTGCAACCCCCGACAATCAGATCGAGAATTTCTAGCTCTCGTCCCGTTAGGGGCGCATTTTCCAATAATTGACGACATTCCCGGTCAACGCCGTGAATTGCCACTGTTTTCGCCCCGGCAGCCCCACCCACGGGAACTTTTTGGCGCACTTGTTGCAGGACAATATTGGCGATCAAGGGATCGATCCAGGGATTGCCTTCGTAGGTGCAATAAATCGCCTCGACTAATTTATCGACGTTAATATCCTTCATACAGTAGGAATCAGCCCCAGCACTAAAAGCCGCTAAAACCAGTTCTGGGGTTTTGTGCATGGTTAGCATGAGGATTTTCGTGGCCAGGGGGTCCTCGCCCCGATTTTGTTGGCAGCGTCGCACTAACTCGATCCCATCGATCGTGGGTAAACCTATATCGATGATCGCCACATCGGGTTTAGTCTCCTCTAGCAGTTTCAGTCCCTGTAATCCACTGATCGCTTCCCCTACCACTTGAATACCTTCCCGATGCTGGAGAGCCGCCACTAAGCCCATGCGGGTTAAATCGTGATCTTCTACAACGATAACCCGGACTTTATCCATATTTTTTGACCAGTTTCGCCGAATTAGGCGATGATTTGCTAATTTTGGCTTTTCGATTATTAGAGCCGCTCCTTAACATTGACTTCACTCCCTTCCTCCTTCTCTGAATTCCGCTTTCTTATTCTTCATTCGGCAATCCCCTTTTTCCGGTTGATTTTATTTCTAATTAAGTAGTCATGCAAAATTAATTACCTGCCCGATCGAGCTAAAACCCTTACGGGGCAATGATCGTCATGTGTAAATAATTTTGCCTAGGTACTTACTAAAAGCAGAGATTGCCAATATACTTAGCCTCCCCTAAAATCTACTCAAATCTACCCCAATTTACCCAGATTTTTCTGCTTTAATTATTTTTTTATAATATCATGCAAATCTCGATTATGCAAGGATTTGGCTTTTCTGGTTTCTGTGTGGAAACGAGGTCTATACTGATAGTTTATTTAAGAAAATAGTCCTTAAAGTCTTTCCCGATAAGTATTTGAAATTATATAAGCAAAAATTATCACACAAAGTCGAGAAGAGCCGATTAGTTAACAAAAATACATCTTCGATTTGCTTGGATTTTCAGAGAAGAGAACCAAGCTCTGGTTCAATTAATTTTTTAGTCTATTGGGACTTAGGCATTTTCGGTCTCGGTCAAAAAAAGGATACATTTGGAGACTCATTAGGATTATTAAGCAAGGAGGCAAAATTATTTGTAGGATGGGTTAGCGGTAGCGTAACCCATGCCGGCGTTGGGTTTCATGCTTCAACCCAACCTACGTTCTCAACAAAAATCTTTTAAGTCAACAAAAAAGATACATTTGGAGATTAATTAAGATTAATTAACTGAATAATAGTATTTAACTATAGATAAAAGTAAATTTTAATCATTATCTTTTTTGATGTTATCGTTATAGACCATTTTGGTTTATTTGTCAATAGTGATCTTACCCATTTTCTCCCTAGCCGTCACCTCCAATTGGATTGAGGCAGAATTTTTCCCCACTGTGCCAGTCGATATAAACAAATAAAAAGGCGTTGTCAGATCAGAAGAGGAAAGATGCAATGCTCCGGTGCTGATTCGGAGCATCTTTCCATTTGACAACGCCGATTGTAGGGCTAATTCATGAATTAGCCCTACGCCGATTGTAGGGCTAATTCCACTACTAAATCGAGCGACCCCTTCGACTTGGCTCAGGGCAAGCCCTTCGACCCCTTCGACTTGGCTCAGGGCAAGTTGGCTCAGGGCAAGTCTTGTTCCCCACTTAAGCCCAACTATCGGCACTATTCGTTCATTAAACACTAATTGTCAAGATGCAATGCTATCCTTCCTATCAAAGTAATTTCAGTTCCGGGCTGATTCGGAGCATCTTTCAATTTGACAACGCCAATAAAAATGGTATCAGTGGGGAAAAAGCTCACCCCCTAGGATTGCTGTAAAAAAATTAATTCAGCCGGTGTTACCGCTCCTTTTTCGGTGATGATAGCGGTAATGAAAGCGGCCGGAGTAACATCGAAGGCGGGGTTATAAAAGTTAACATTTCTAGGGCAAAGGGTAGTCGTCCCCACCTGATAAATTTCGGCACTATCGCGCTGTTCGATCGGTATCCCCGTACCATCCTTAAGGGAAAAATCCACCGTCGATAGCGGCGCGGCCACATAAAAAGGCAGATGATGAGCTTTTGCCAGCACTGCCAGGGAATAGGTGCCAATTTTGTTGGCCGTGTCCCCATTGGCCGCAATGCGATCGGCCCCAACGATCACCGCATCGATCAGTTTTTGCTGCATACAGTGGGCCGCCATGCTATCGGTGATCACGGTGACGGGAATTCCCTCCCGCAGACATTCCCAGGCGGTTAATTTTGCCCCTTGCAGCCGCGGCCGGGTTTCGTCTGCATACACTTGTATTAATCTCCCTGCTGTCCAAGCGGAACGAATTACCCCTAAAGCAGTACCATAACCGGCCGTGGCTAGGGAACCAGTATTACAGTGGGTTAAAATTGTCAGTTTTTCCGGTTGCTCCGGCAGCGCCAATAAACCATGGTGACCGATCGCCCGACAGGTTTCCACGTCTTCTTTTTGGATATTTTGGGCAGTTTCAAGGAGATTTTTGGTAATTACTGCCACTTCTGGGCCACTTTCCCTGGCCACTTTTAACATTCGCTCGATCGCCCAGAATAAATTCACCGCCGTCGGCCGGGTTTGGGCTAATCGATCGGCTATTCTAGTTAAATCAGCCAGAAATTCCTCTTTCTGGTCGGTTTTAATTTCCTGCGCTCCTAAAACCATACCATAGGCAGCCGCCACCCCGATCGCCGGAGCGCCGCGGACAATCATCGTTTCGATCGCCCGGGCCATGGCTTCACTGCTGGTGATCTCAACTTCCCCATACTCCATGGGTAAACGGGTTTGATCGATCAGCCAGACTTTATTATCTTGCCAACGCACGGGATAGATCGAGTTACTCTCGCAAGTGGTTGTGGTCATAACATTTTTAGATTGAGAATTGGCCAAATTTACCACATAGACTTCTTGCCTAATTAATTTTTGAGAGTTCAAAAATGACAAAAATAGACATAAAACTGCATAAAATCCCTAAATAGGGCATTTAATTGATTATTTATTATTCATTCCTAATTCTCCTGACTACTGGCTCCTGACTTGAAAGAGGGTGTGGGGTGTGGGGTGTGGGGAGAATAAATAAAAATAATCTCCCGTCTCCCGTCTCCTGACTCCTATCTCCTATCTCCTATCTCCTGACTCCTGACCATAACAAAAATTTTTGATTTTTATAAGAGGTCTTATTTTGTGTTTTTTTGTAAAAAGTAATTTTAAATACAGAAACTTTTTTTAGAATGTATAAGTAGCTAGTTATAATTAAATTAAAAATGGATTTTAGGTCTTGATAAGGGGGGTGCCGATCCCCCCTTAATCCCCCCTTGATAAGGGGGGTGCCGATCCCCCCTTAATCCCCCCTTGATAAGGGGGGTGCCGATCCCCCCTTAATCCCCCCTTGATAAAGGGGGCATCTGATAATTTTTAACGCCTACCTACTTAGATAAGTGACTAGGAAAAATTGAAAAATACTTTCTCACTTAGTCCGAGCTTTTATATTAACTAATTCCGAGGATAATTACCGTGAAAACAGCGAAATATCCCGAAAAAATTGCCGCTCTCTGGACAACATTCCTCTTGGGAACCCTATTTCACACCCAACTGGGTTTAATGCCGCTTTTCCATGGTCAATCGATCGTCGAGAGCCATCAAACCAGCAATCTCGATCCGATTTTCTGGGGAATGTTGCTCTTTTTTTTGCTGCCAATGTTAGCGATTATCGGGGTCAATTTTAGCGAAAGTCGCTCCTTGAGAAAAGTCCATTTCTGGCTGACAATTCTCTATTCTGTCTTGAATTTAGCCCATCTAATCGCCGATCTTTTGGTCAGACCGATTGCCTGGTATCAAATCGCTCTCATGGCAATTTTGTTGATCATCGGACTGATTTTAAATCTAGTTTCCTATCAATGGCTGCGGTTAGCGATCGCCCATCCGCACCATCTCTCGGAAAGTCATTAGTAGTGGCAAGATCAAAAGGTGGCCGGTTGACTAACTGATTCAGACAAGAGGAGGCCTTTTGATCTCAAGTTGGTGCTTATGAAAGCAAAAGCAAGCTTAAACCGGAGCTAAAGGGATTTTTTCGGGAAATTTAACTTAAAAAATCTAATTAATCCCTATTATTCCCCAGATCAGCCCGTAAATTGCCCCTGTTTCCGGGCTGCTGCTGCCACCACATCTGACCAAGTGCGGATCTTTTTAGCTATGATGGTTCAGAAGCAAGCCAATAAAGGGAACTTTTGGGGCTGGTTATTCATCAGAAAACTCCTGATCGGAGGAGTTAAGCAGACGATATAGTTCAGATTAACGGCAAATATTGGTTAATAGTAATAACGAGGTAATTATTTTGATGAAATCTCTCATTCGTTGGACGGCAACTCTTGGTTTAGTAGGAACGACAATGTTGACTTCGCTGCTGGGCAGCTATTCTAAAGCACTCGCTTTACCGGAAGAACAAATCGTCAAAACCTTGCAGTCTGTACCTGTCTTCGCTATTGCCGATGATCAAGGAGTTCCCCTAATTGCCGTAGGAGAAAAAGAACAGAAATTCACGGGGGTTTTTATTAGTAAGCAGGACGCACAAAACTTTTTTGAACGACTGAAAAAAGAGAATCCTGAAGTGGCCAGCAAAGTTAAAGTTCAGGCTGTTTCCTTGGCACAAGTCTATAAAATGCAAACCAGTCAAACCGATCAAAATCGTTTAATTATCGATTTTGTTCCCAAAGAGTCGGAAGTAGAATCGGCGAAAAAACTGCTCAGTGAAAGAGGTCAACAGTATCAAGGTGGTGTACCTTTATTTGTGCCGAAAGCAGGAAAAGAGAGTAATTTTCTGGTGATCAATCGCAATAATCAGGATTTTATTCCTTTCTTCTTTGAAAAAGCCGCCGCTTTGCAAATGGTAGAACAATATAAAAAAGCTAATCCCGCCGAAGCAGCCACGGTGAAAATTGATGTTATTCCCTTAGAAAATGTCATCGCCACCCTACAACAAAGCAACGATGAAGCTTTAACTAAAATTCTCCTCTATCCTAGTCAAGAAACGATTGATTTTATTCGGGCAAATAGTAACCAAAAAGCTCCCAACCAACCCCCGGCAAATCAGCCACGCCCTAATAATAATACCAATAATCCCCCCGCCCCTAATCGTTAAGCCTTGTGTCTGCTAGTATTTCCGGTCAAGAATTAAGTCAATGGCGCCAACAGGCGATCGCTGATTTAGCGCAAGCGCAACTATCTGCCAAGGAAGTGGATATCTTTCTGCAAGCAGTGACAGATTTAGATACTCTTTCCCTGCGCTTACAATCCTTTCGCGAACGAGAAAAAATCCCTTTGAGTTATTCTTGGTCGGAAATTACTAAACGCTGGCAAAAACGCCTGCAAGCAAGGGTTCCCTTGCAGTATTTGCTCGAATCGGTGGTCTGGCGTAATTTTACCCTGAAAGTCTCCCCAGATGTCTTAATTCCTCGTCCCGAAACCGAGTTATTAATCGATATTGTTGGCGAAACCGTCAGAGGAGACGACGGGGGAATCTGGGTAGATCTGGGAACCGGTAGCGGTGCGATCGCTATTGGTTTAGCTAGTATCTTGACAAAAGCGGCAATATATGCTATTGATTACAGTCCAACGGCTCTAGCGATCGCCAAAGAAAATATCATCAAGACGGGTTTTGCCGACAGAATTATCTTAAAACAGGGTTCTTGGTGGACACCCCTAGGGAAGTGGAAGGGACAGATTAGCGGTATGGTGTCCAATCCTCCCTATATTCCCAGTGCAGAAATCCTTGACCTACAAATTGAAGTGCGGGAACATGAACCCCGTTTGGCCCTCGATGGAGGTGAAGACGGATTGACCGCATTGCGCTATCTAGTGGCCACTGCTCCCGATTATCTGCGATCGGGAGGTCTTTGGCTAGTGGAAATGAGAGCCGGTCAAGGGGAAAAAGTAGCGCAAATGCTGGAAAATCAGGGCAATTATCGACAAATTCAGATTATTAACGACCTAGCAGGTTTCGATCGCTTTGTTTTGGCCGAGCGAATTTAGCGCAATGCAGCCGCTTCGCAGTCCCGCAGCCAGAGACGCACCGCTTGGCCGATGGTGCCTTGGCTGGTTTCTAGGGGAGGTAAGGGGACTTGAGCGGGTTCAAGGGCAGCTAATTGACTGTAAACCGTCACTAATCGCCATCCTTCCCCAGTTTTAGTTAAAAATAACCAGTGATAATTTTGGAGAGTGACAGAGCGATTTTTGCTGTACTGACGCTCTAAAGTCGTAAAAAAAACCTGTTGAGTGTCATCGGCAATTTGACCGGAATATTGATTAGCACTTAAAGGTAGGGGTGCAAATTCGGGACGACCGGCAATAATCACAAAAACTGGTGTAGATAATTTTTGGTCGATTTGGGAACGGGTAATAACTCGATTAGCATAACCGGGTAAATCTGACAAGAGGCGATCGACTAAAAGATTTAAATCCTCCGGACAGCTAGAAAGAGGACGACTAACAGCCGGTGAGTTAATCCCGAAAATAACCAGTAATACCCCTAAATATCGGCTAATTCGTGACAAATTTTTGTCCATGCTACCTTTGGCTCCTCGGCACCGGTGATCGGTCGTCCAATTACTAGATAATCAGCCCCAGCTTTAAGCGCTTGGCCTGGAGTCATCACCCGACTTTGATCCCCTTTGCTTGACCAGGAGGGACGAACTCCGGGGCAAACTAAGAGAAAATCCTCTCCACAGACGCACCGCAATTGCGCCACTTCTTGGGGAGAACAAACCGCCCCATCAATTCCCGATTCTTTGCCCAATAATGCCAGATTTAAGGCATATTCCGATAGTTCTAGGGGAATTTTGAGGTCGAGGGCTAATTCCCTGGCGTTAAGGCTGGTTAAAACGGTGATAGCGAGAAGTTTTGGCGGCGATAGCAGGTCAGAGATTGCCGCCTTAGCTGCCGTCATTGCTTGCCGTCCGGCTGTTGCGTGGAGGGTAAGTAAATCCACTCGATAGCGACTGGCGGAACGACAGGCCCCAGCGACCGTATTGGGAATATCATGAAATTTTAGATCGAGAAAGCTCTTTTTTTGTCTTTCTTGCAGAATCCCTAGAATTTCTGCACCGCTACTGACAAATAATTCTAGTCCCACTTTCCAAAAATTGACTTCCGGCAACAGATCAAGCAGTGCGATCGCTGATTCTAAATCCGGCACATCGAGAGGAACAATAATTCGGTCTGAGTTGGTCATATTGGGGCGATAAATCAGAGAAAAATCCAATCGGCAAAAGTGGCAGCCTGTCCGCAGTAAATGCCATCACGATCGATGATATTCCAAACGATCGCTTTTTCAATGCGAAATAGTTGACCGTTTTTCGTGATCCTTACCCCGTGATAATCGTTGATATAACCTTGTTTTTTGACTAAATCTAGCATTTTTTGGCGTTCTTTGGCGATTTCCTCCCCCTCTACCGTCGCTCGCGAAGGAGTTGTTAATAATTCTGGCCAAGTTAAACCCCAGAGATCGAGGGCACCGCGATTACCATAATTGAAGATCGGATTAGTTTGCGTACCGTGGGAAACCAGGACAAAAGGGGCATAAAAGAGCATTTTACTCTGTTCTTTGCCAGTACCGATCCGGGGTAAAAGCGATCGCCCGATTAACCGTTCATAATTATCCAGCAGCAATTCTGTCCAAGCTATAATAGCTAAATCTTCCCAAATTTCCATAAAATTATCTTGAAAAACCGGTTTAAGTAGGGAGGCACAATTATTGGTAGGATGGGTTAGCGGTAGCGTAACCCGTGCGGGTGTTGGGTTTCATGCTTCAACCCAACCTACGTTCATCTTATATTTAATTCCACCCACCCACTTAATCTTCCCTTTGCCAATATTTATAGGCCGCGTAGGCTAAAGTAATCACTCCCGTCAGAATTGCCGACTCATCCACTAAAAATTCCGGATGGTGAAGGGGGGGATTGAGGAGGTGAGGAGAACCCACTCCCAGACGGAACATTGTCCCCGGGGCCTGTTGCAAATAAAGGGAAAAATCCTCGGCCCCCATGGAGGGTTCCGAGAGAATTAAAACCCGATCCTGTCCCCAAGCTTCTAAACCAGCTTCTTCGACTAACCGGGTTAAAAATTGGTCATTTTGTACCGATGGCACGCCCCGGCGATAATTTACTTGACATTTAGCGTTATATGTGCTACAGACATTCGTGACCAAACTCTCGATCCATTCCGGGAGATGGGCGTGGGTTTCTGGGTGCAGCGATCGCACGGTTCCCGCCATGCGTACCTGATCGGCGATGACGTTGGGGGCGCGACCACCGCTAATCTGGCCGATGGTGAGGACGATGGGACGCAAAGGGTTTTGAGTCCGACTAATTGCCTGTTGTAAAGTGGTGATTACTTGCGAGGCGATCCAGATAGCATCGATCGCCTCGTGGGGCCGGGCCCCGTGGCCCGATTCTCCTTGAATAAAAATCTCCAGATCGTCGGCAGCCGCAGTTAAGGCCCCGTAACGAACCCCGATCGATCGGGCCGGAATCGAGGGGAAAACGTGCAGCCCGAAAACGGCACTGACATCCCGCATCACCCCTTCCCGGATCATCCAACTGGCCCCCTGGGCGATTTCCTCTGCTGGTTGAAAGAGAAAGCGTATTTTTCCCCCCAAAGGTTCCGAGAGACGGGAAAGCACCATCGCCACCCCTAAACCGACGGTAGCATGAACATCGTGACCGCAGGCGTGCATAATCCCCGGTTTACGGGAAGCAAAGTCTAAATCGGTTCTTTCTTGGATCGGTAGGGCATCCATATCGGCCCGGATGGCTAAAATTCTCCGATCACTGCCTTTTCCCGCCAATTCTCCCTTAACTCCCGTTTTTCCCACCGCTTCCTGCACCGATAGACCACAGGAAGACAAAACCCCGGCAATATAGGCGGCAGTTTGATATTCTTGCCCACTTAACTCTGGATTCGCGTGAATGTGGCGGCGAATCTCCACTAATCGGGGTGCGAGACTCTCGGCTATGTTTTTAATCTCGGAGAGCATGAAACCAGTTTTACAGTATCTTTAGGGTTAATCATAGAGCATTTTTTACCTGAAAAGTTGGGTCTGGCTGATTTTCAGTCTCAACTGTCTTCTCGGCACTCTTTCAACCCAGGACTAAGCTAATTTGTCAAGAGGATGCAGGAGTTAAGTAGGTAGGCGTTAAAAGTTGTCAGACACCCCCCTTATCAAGGGGGGACTAAGGGGGGATCGGCACCCCCCTTATTAAGGGGGGACTAAGGGGGGATCGGCACCCCCCTTATCAAGGGGGATCCCCCCGCCTTCGGCTTCCCCCCTTATCAAGGGGGGCTAGGGGGGATCGAACCTAAAATCCATTTTTAATTTAATTATAACCAGCTACTTACTATTCATCTCTTGATTCGGTAACACCTCTTGAGAGAATATTCCAGCTATGATAGAAAACAGTGTCTAGTTAGGAAAAAAACATGGTTCAGTCTTCCGAAAAAATTGAAGTTAAGTACGGGGAAAGAGAAATTGCCGAAGGAACATTAATTACTTTCCCTAATCCACGTCCCGGCAGAAATTACGATATTCAGATCACTCTGCCGGAATATACCTGTAAGTGTCCCTTTTCCGGTTATCCCGATTTTGCCACTATTTATCTTAGCTACGTTCCCGATCAAAAGGTGATGGAATTAAAGGCGATTAAACTTTATATTAATAGTTATCGCGATCGTTATATTTCCCACGAAGAAGCAATTAACCAAATTTTAGATGATTTGGTGGCCGCTTGCGAACCCTTGCAGATGAAAGTTAAGGGGGATTTTCATCCCAGAGGTAACGTACATACCGTGGTGGAGGTGATGTATAAAAAAGAATAGCATAATTGTCTAGTTTGGGGATGGGGTTGCCTCCATCCCTTGCTGTTCTAGTTTTTGTTGTTCAAGTTTTTTGCTGTTGGAAGGTGTTCTGCGCTCTGCTTTCTGTTGTTCGTGTCTCTATGGTTGATCCTTAACCCTTGGCACAACCCGAAAGAATTGTAAAAGTTAGGGTCATTAAAAAAAGCTGGGATTATCATTAAAGTAGTCCGAATCGTGATCCTGATTTTATGTCCCAGAAAAATGAAATTCTTCCGCTGCTGTTGACGGTTATGGTGACATCGGCACTTTTAGGAGGAATTGCTTGGTGGTTGCTCAACAAAACCTTTCCCAATCTCAATGATCGATCTAATTCTTCTTCCTCGAATAATCAAATTTCTGAAACTTTAGGTGCAGTTACAAATGTCCCGGAAGGATTATTTAACTACGGGGGAAGTACCACTTGGGCCCCGATTCGCAAGGAAGTGGACTTTATTATCCAGCAAGTCTGGCCGAAATTTCGCCTCGTCTATACCGATCCCACTACGGGAACCCCCGGCACCGGCAGCGGTATTCGGATGTTAATCGAGAATCAATTGGCTTTTTCCCAAGCATCTCGATCGCTCAAAGATGAGGAAATACAACGCGCTCAACAACGGGGATTGACCTTAAAAGAGGTTCCCGTGGCTATCGATGGAATTGCGATCGCAGTTCATCCCGATTTACCGGTTTCCGGTCTAACAATTACCCAGTTAAAAGATATTTATACAGGAAAAATTCGCAATTGGCGGCAAGTGGGCGGGCCTAATTTAGCGATTATTCCCTATTCCCGACGCAAGGAAGATGGGGGAACCGTGGAATTTTTTATCGATCAGGTTTTAGAAAAAGCCGATTTTGGCAGTAACATTAAGTACGTTTATAGTACAACTCCCGCTCTCAGAAAAGTTTCCCAAAATTTAGGAGGAATTTACTATGCTTCTGCACCGGAAGTAGTTCCCCAGTGTGGAATTAAAACTTTACCCCTCGGTAAAAGCGAAAATAAGTTAGTTGCCCCCTATCAAGAACCTTCGATCCCGTCTTCCCAATGTCCCCAGAAGCGTAATCAACTGAATGAATTAGCTTTTCAAAAGGGAGAATACCCGATCACCCGTCGTCTTTTTGTTATTATCAAACAAAATGGTCAATTAGACGAACAAGCGGGGGAAGCTTACGCTGATTTATTATTAACCGATCAAGGACAGGAATTAATTGAAAAAGCCGGTTTTGTTCCCTTGAGATAATTTAATCCAACTTCTACAAATCTAGGTTAAAGTGAATTTGAGCAATTTTCATCTGAGTGTGCGCTTGATTGGGCGCATCTAGAGGACTGCTACTCCCAGTTTTGTCCAGATTTTCGGCTATCCCGTCGAAATCATCCCTCAGTGCGAACGATTTTTACCGAACAAGCAGGGCATCGATGACGGTGGGATTTACACCTTCTGTCGCTACTATCCCACCTATGTGCAACTGGCAGTAGTAGCCAACAACCCCGACGAGCAAGCCATTTGCGCCCAATACCTGCGCCATAATTGCGTCAGATACTTTGCTTTGATCTAAAATTGAGTCAGCAATATCTAATTTGGAGTCTCAGGCAATGGAAATAATTCTCGCTGCGTTGGCTGCTGGTGCGGCGGCTGCTGCTAAGGATACGGCAGGAACAGCCGTTAAGGATGCTTATGAGGGTTTAAAAGCGTTGATTAAGAAGAAATTTGCAGAAAAAGGGAAAACAGATGATAGTGATAAGCTAAACGGCGCTTAACCTGCATGATCCAACAGCTATAACCCTTTTGGAGTCTATATCGGTGATCCGAAGTAAAAGCCGTTTAGCTTATCGTCGATAAACATGAGAAAAAACCAGATTCAGAGGGGGTAAAAACACTGCTCAAAGAAGAGTTACTTGAAGCAAAAATTGATAGAGATGCAGAGGTTATTAAGACAGCAGAAGAATTACTTAAGCAATTAAAACCTGAAGAATTTGCCGCAGGTAAGTATAATATTAATGTTGGTGATGATATTAAAGGAATGGTGGGAGATGGTACTTTGAAGGGAATTGCAGGAGATATTAGTGGTGGAAATATTAGTCAGAACATTAATTAGTTGAGGATTATTTAGGAGGGAAATTTATGTCAATTACTGTTGAGGTAGAACTTAAAGATTTTCTAATTCAAATCAATCAAAAGTTAGATAATCTTCAAAAAGATGTTACTGATATTAAGATTGAACTTAGTGAAGTTAAAGGTGAAATTAAGCGTCTGGAGGAAAAAATCGATGGTGTCGAGAAGCGTCTGGAGGAAAAAATTGATGGTGTCGAGAAGCGTCTGGAGGAAAAAATTGATGGTGTCGAGAAGCGTCTAGAGGGAAAAATTGATGGATTGGAAAAGCGCTTAGAGAATCAAGAGTTTGTCAGTCGAGGGATTTTAGTCGCTTTAATTGTAACGATTTTAGGCGGTTTGGCTAAATTGTTTGGTTTAGTAGGAAGTCCTTAAAGAGTGCTAATTCTAAAACTGCAATTTAAAGTTAACTTGAAAAGAATAATTTTGGGGTAGCAAAAATGACTGATAAAAGTTATTATTCAGAAATAGGTGGTGATGTTAAAGGTCTTATTGGTGATGGTGAATTTAAGGGAATTGCAGGTGATATTAGTGGCGGTGTAATCAATCAATATATTATCACCCAAAAGTCAGGAGTTGAGATTCAGGCTCAAACTTTAATTACGGGTTCACCTTATTTGGGTTTAAGGAAGTTTGAAGTAGATGATAAGGATAGGTTTTTTGGGCGAGATAATTGGATTGTTGAGTTAACCGATTATTTAAAGCAAAAGAATGTTTTATTGCTTTTAGGTGCGTCGGGAAGTGGTAAGTCTTCTCTCGTGCAAGCGGGTTTAATTCCTAAGTTAAAGGATAATTTTGGCGCAAATAGATTGGTTAATTTAACTTTTGTTCCTGATGTTAATCCCTTTGAGTCTTTTTATTGTCTTTTAAGGAATAGATATACACAATCCGAAGCACAATTAGCACAAGCTGTTAAGGAAGATACTTTAATTAAGGTGGTTGAAGGATTAAAAAATAATTCTGATTTATGGTTTATTTTTATTGACCAATTTGAGGAATTATTTACTCGTACACCGAAGACGGAAAGAGATATTTTCATTAAAAGTTTGATTAAATTAATTGAAAATAATAATAGTTTAGTTAAAATTGTGATGACGATGAGGGCGGATTTTTTAGATAAATTAAGTCCTTATCCCAGTTTAGGAAAAATCCATGATCAGTATAGCAAGATGTTAACGGATATGGATGAAAGTGAGTTAAGATTAGCTATTGCTGAACCGGCGGCGAGAAATGGGGTAATTTTTGAACAGGGATTAATTAATCAAATTATTGCCGATTTTTATGAACAGGCTGGCTCTTTACCTCTGTTACAATATACGTTAGATTTATTGTGGGAAAAAGATCATATTCAAGAGCGGGTTTTAAATATTAAGACTTATCAAGAGATTGGTGGGGTAACGGGTGCGCTAGAAAAACAAGCGGATAAAATTTATAGTCAATTTAATGAACAGCAACGGAAAGCAGCAGAGGAAATTTTTCTAGAGTTAATTAGTTTAGAAGGGGAAAAAGCGGTTAGCAGAAGGGCGGATAAATCGAGTTTTGAACCGGAGGAAATGCAAAGGGAGGTTCTCTATCAATTGATAGATAATCGTCTTTTGGTGAGTAAGGGAGAAGACGGGAAAGCAACGGTTGAGATAGCGCATGAGGCGTTAATTCGTTCTTGGAAAGTGTTACAGGATTTAATTAGGGAAAAGGAGGAGATAATTGTTCTCAGAAGTCGTTTATATGCTGATGCAAAACAGTGGGATGATTTACAGAAGCAAGATGCAGTAAAAGCGAGTAGTGAGCTTTGGGGCGGTTCTAAGTTGGCTAAAATTGTTGAGTTTCAAAAGAATAATTCTCTGCCTAATTTAGAGGCTTTGGCGATTGAGTTTATTAAGGCGAGTATTAGTCAAGCAGAACGACAAAAAAATGAAAAAATTAGAACAGCGCGAATAATTACAGCGGGTTCTTTGGTGGCGGTGGTGATTAGTACTGGATTTGGTTTAATGGCGTGGAAACAAACACAACAAGCGGAACTCAATCTGGCAAATGCTCGCGGGTTTTCTTCCTTGTCTTTGTTTGATAGAGGAAAAGAATTAGAGGCTTTTGTTGAAGCGATTAAAGCAGGAAAAACCCTACAAAAGCAGCAGGCATCCGACACGAAGGTGACGAATGCCTTACAGGAACTTCTCAACCGCAAAAGTGAACGCAATCGCTTAGAAGGGCATGGTAGATATGTCCATAGCGTTAATTTTAGTCCTAACGGCAAGACTTTGGTGAGCGGTAGTGATGACAAAACTATCAAACTCTGGAATGTAGAAACAGGCCAAAAACTCCACACCCTCAAGGGGCATAATGGCCCTGTCTATAGCGTTAATTTTAGTCCTGACGGCAAGACTTTGGTAAGCGGTAGTGATGACAAAACTATCAAAACTATCAAAATCTGGAATGTAGAAACAGGCAAAGAAATCCGTACCCTCAAGGGGCATGGTGGCCCTGTCTATAGCGTTAATTTTAGTCCCGACGGCAAGACTTTGGTGAGCGGTAGTGATGACAAAACTATCAAACTCTGGGATGTAGAAACAGGCGAAAAACTCCACACCTTCGAGGGGCATGGTGGCCCTGTCTATAGCGTTAATTTTAGTCCCGACGGCAAGACTTTGGTGAGCGGTAGTGGTGACAAGACTATCAAACTCTGGAATGTAGAAAAACCCCAAGAAATCCGTACCCTCAAGGGGCATAATAGCCCTGTCTATAGCGTTAATTTTAGTCACGACGGTAAGACTTTGGTGAGCGGTAGTGGTGACAAGACTATCAAACTCTGGAATGTAGAAAAACCCCAAGAAATCCGCACCCTCAAGGGGCATAATAGCCGTGTCAGAAGCGTTAATTTTAGTCGCGACGGCAAGACTTTGGTGAGCGGTAGTTGGGACAACACCATCAAACTCTGGAATGAGTCAACAGGCCAAGAAATCCTCACCCTCAAGGGGCATGAAGGCCCTGTCTGGAGCGTTAATTTTAGTCCTGACGAGGGCAAGACTTTGGTGAGCGGTAGTGATGACGGGACTATCAAACTCTGGAATGTAGAAATAGTCCAAACCCTCAAGGGGCATGATGACCTTGTCAATAGCGTTAATTTTAGTCCCGAGGGCAATACTTTGGTGAGCAGTAGTGATGACGAGACTATCAAGCTCTGGGATGTAAAAACAGGCGAAGAAATCCTCACCCTCAAGGGGCATGATGGTCCTGTCAGAAGCGTTAATTTTAGTCCCGACGGCAATACTTTGGTGAGCGGTAGTGATGACAAAACTATCATACTCTGGGATGTAAAAACAGGCGAAAAACTCCACACCTTCTATGGGCATAATGGCCTTGTCAGAAGCGTTAATTTTAGTCCCGACGGCAAGACTTTGGTGAGCGGTAGTTGGGACGGGACTATCAAACTCTGGAATGTAAAAACAGGCAAGGAAATCCCCACCTTCCATGGCTTCCAGGGGCATCATCGTGTCAGAAGCGTTAATTTTAGTCCCAACGGCAAGACTTTGGTGAGCGGTAGTAATGACAATACTATCAAACTCTGGGATGTAAAAACAGGCAAAGAAATCCCCACCTCCTATGCCTTCAAGGGGCATGAAGGCCCTGTCAGAAGCGTTAATTTTAGTCCCAACGGCGAGACTTTGGTGAGCGGTAGTTATGACAAGACTATCAAACTCTGGGATGTAAAAACAGGCAAAGAAATCCACACCTTCGAGGGGCATGATGGCCCTGTCAGAAGCGTTAATTTTAGTCCTAACGGCAAGACTTTGGTGAGCGGTAGTGATGACAAAACTATCAAACTCTGGAATGTAGAAAAACGCCAAGAAATCCGCACCCTCCATGGGCATAATAGCCGTGTCAGAAGCGTTAATTTTAGTCGCAACGGCAAGACTTTGGTGAGCGGTAGTTGGGACAACACTATCAAACTCTGGAAGGTAGAAACAGACTCGAATTTATTGAATTTAGATGCTTTAATGGAGAGTAGTTGCGATTGGGTGCGGGCTTATTTGCACAATCCTAATTCTGATGTTAGGGAGGAAGATAGGCATTTGTGTGATGGGATTTGATCCCCCCCCTGCCCCCCTTAAAAAGGGGGGAGAATTTAGTATCTGGGGAAATTTATCTAAATTTCGTTAAAATTATGATAGAAGGAATCGATCAGAAAAATGATGAATGAAAACTACCCGCTACTTTGAAGAATAAGTCTTGGTCAAAAGACCCTATCTTAAGCGAGAATAGTGTCAACAGGCTATTCAGAATCCAGTTAGACGAGAAATAGAACCAAATGGACGCATTCGTCATTGGTTATACATTCCCGAATTAGGAAAATACTTGCGAGTTGTCACTCTAGATGATGGAGAAACCATTTATAACGCCTTCCCAGATCGTAACTTTAAGGAGTAAAAAATGAAATTTAGTTATTATCCTGAAACCGATTCTCTATACATTAGCCTATCAGAAAAAACAAGCACCGATTCTCAAGAAATCGCCCCTGATATTGTTTTAGATTTTGATAGCGAAGGAAAATTAGTTGGAATTGATATTGATCAAGCTAGTCAAATTGTTGATTTAACTCGTTTAGAAACTGAGTCTTTCCCCCTTAATTCTGTTATTTTATCTCAATCAAAATAGTCTATATTAGAATCAAATAGCTAAAGAGATAACAATGGCTAAAATCTCCATTTCTTTACCTGATGAACTGGTTAATTACCTAGACCAGAAAGTAGAAGATAAAAGCATTTTCATCGCCTCAATTTTACAACAATGGCGACAACAACAAGAAGCAGAAGAACTCGCCCAAGCTTTTTTAGCAGTAGATGAACTAGAATTAGGATGGACTGACGAATGGCAAACAGCAGCGATTATCAACTCGGAAGCATTATGGCTGAAGTAAAACTTATATCTAAACATCTAAACTCCTTAAAAAAATTTATTGAAGACGCATTAACCGAAAGACTGCAAGAACTTCAAGAAGGAATTAAGCGCACCCAAGAACGAATAACTTTTTTTGAAAATAAGTAGCTGGTTATAATTAAATTAAAAATGGATTTTAGCTTCGATCCCCCCTGCCCCCCTTGATAAGGGGGGTGCCGATAGGCGGGGGGATCCCCCTTGATAAGGGGGGTGCCGATAGGCGGGGGGATCCCCCTTGATAAGGGGGGTGCCGATAGGCG
>NZ_SFBV01000247.1:0-9065 GCF_007095585.1 Microcystis sp. M_OC_Ca_00000000_C217Col | reverse complement strand
CGGGTGCAATCCTCACGTTCTGTATGGACAACGGCAATCACTCGCCCTTGCAACAAACCGAATGTGACAAAACGCTGCTCTCCATAACCGTAACGATCGTCCTCAACCGTTACAATATCCCCATCAAACACGGCTGGAACATCGGTAAAATCTATTCCGTGCTTACGAAGATTAGCAAGACGTTTTGCTTCATCCCATTCATATTCCATAACCGAACGACAGCTACAATAACCAATTGTAGTTATAAATTGTCGTTACAGCTATCCATGCCAAGCAATTTTTATCGTGAATGAATGCCCCGCAAGCAACTTCAAGCCACTGTCCTAACCGAGGACTTGCCGCATAACTACATATTACAGGTCAACTTTCTGCATAACACTCTCCAGAGTAACGATATGGGTCAACTTTCTGTATATCACTCGATTTAGGCGCAATTGCAAGAAACTTTCCCCATATCACACCCAAAAGCGTGTTAGCCAGAAGAGCTTACTGCAAACAATCTCTTTTCAAGAGACTTATCACAGAAGCTTTCTAGAGTTCTAGCAAAGATTCTTAGATCTGACTGCACTTTGTCACAAAACTTCACTATTATTTTGACACTTTTAATAGTTGGAGCGGAAACATTGATCGCCAAGTCTGGTCAATTTTTGTCCAACGCATTTCAGGAAATGACCTGAATAAGTAGCTAGAGATAATTAATTACACATATTTAATCACCTGTTGCCTCTCCTAACCAAGAAATTAATTTTGCACCACTACTTATTACTTAATTACTGTTTATTTTGTAATTTTATCACTAATTCTTGGAAAGGTTGCCAATCATCTTTATAGGTAATTGCCTCCCAAACCGATTCGATTAGCGGTCTAAGTAAAGCAGTTTTAGGATTATAATGCGTTAAGGTGTTCCCAATTTGAACCAAAGAATCTGAGGGTAATTGATTTAAGACCAAACTATATAATTCTCGCCAACGTTGCCAATCAGCTTTCGGTAAATCCATATTTTCAAGAATTAGAGAACTATTTTCTCGCCAACCGTAATTAAATTGTTCACTTAATTGATAGAAAAAGTCGTGATAACCGAGGCCAGTTTCTTGGAGAACTTCCAGGGTTTTGCTGACCAGTAAAGCAGATTCGGGAGTAAAAATATCCTCAAAACCTAACTTTTTGAGCATCATTTTTTGATAATAAAAATTGTAATGCTGGTCATAGTTAGCCAAAGCCAGATCTAACTCTAACAAGGAGACGACCATGGCCAGGGGAGATTGCAGTAACTCTAGATTTAAGCGACAGATAAAAGGCTGATTGCCATAACTATAACGGCCACCGTAGTCGAAATAGGCCGCCGTAAATTGGGGGTTATAGGAAGGAATAAAAGCGTAGGGACCATAATCGAAACTTTCCCCGGTAATTGACATATTATCGGTATTGAGAACCCCATGACAAAAACCTGCGGCCATCCATTGGGCCGCTAATTTAGCGGTTCTTTCGATTAAAGCGGCGTAAAATTTTAAATAGCGATCGCTATCTTGGGGATTGATTTCAGGATAATAATAAATAATCACATGATCGAGGAGTCTTTTAATTAAATCGCTACGTTTAATATGAAATAAACGCTCAAAAGTCCCGAAACGAATATGAGAATTACTAACTCGAATCATCACCGAAGATCGCGTCGGGGAAGGTTCATCACCGCGCCAGAGGGATTCCCCCGTTTCCACCAAACTGAGACAGCGAGAGGTATTCACCCCTAAACCGCGTAAAGCTTCCCCAGCTAAGACTTCTCTGACTCCACCCTTGAGAGTTAACCTACCGTCCGCATGACGGGAATAGGGAGTCCGTCCCGATCCTTTCGTACCAAAATCGTATAATTTGCCATCAATACCCCTAACTTGACCGTAGAGAAAACCGCGACCATCTCCCAAGAAAGGATTATACTCGCCAAATTGATAACCGTGGTAACGCAGGGCCAAAAAGGGGGTCAGGGATTGAAATTTACCAAAAGCCTCGATAAAATGCTCATCTAAGGTTAATTCTGGCTGAATTCCCACCAAAGGTAATAAAGCATCATTGCGAAAACGAAGGATATGACTGGGAAAATCCGCGGCTGCAACTTGATCATAGTATTGGTCCCCCAAGTCCTGCATGGCGCTTTCGTAAGGGAGACTGAGAAAGGGATTGGTGAGATGGTCTGTCATAGTGGTGGTGTCGATCGAGCGTTGAGGCGATAAAGTGATAAAGATAGCCAAAAAATTTTCCTAGTGAGACTATCAAACAGCGATGCCCGATTCTATTATGTATCAAGGGGACTATTTTCTTGTCCTCGAGGCCGATCAACCTGAACAATTCCAGACTCCCGACCAGTTGCGGGATAAGTTAAAAGATTTAATCAGTGCAAAACCGGAGATTTGTCCCCGACAATTGGCGAAATTCTCTAGTTTTGAGGAAAAAGCTCTCTATCTGCGCGATAATTACTGCGAGTTAGACCTGGGTGAGGAGGGTTATTTACAATGGTATGTGGTCCGTTTGGAAAAATAAGGGAACCCATTATTAAGTAGTTAGGTGTTACAAACTGTTAGACACCCCCCTTATCAAGGGGGGATCCATCTTCAATGTAATTATAACCAGCTACTTAGTTATTAAGGCAGAGGCAATCAGAGTAATTATCTTTTTAACTTTTTACTTTCTAACTTGATCATTATGGGAGCAATAGAAGATTTACTGGCACAAATGAAGGCAGAATACCAGAAACGGGATCAGGAAAAACCGATGCCGTCCCCTTCTTCTCGCCAAGAAAAAGATCGTTCTCCGTCCGAATTTAAGGTTAATTATGCCGGCGATTCTTCTACCGATGCGCTTTTAAAAGCTTTAGCCTTAGAAAACCAAGAAAGGCAACAACAGGAGGCAGCGGAAAAAGAAAAAGCAGCGGCATTAAAACAGCAGCGTAAGCGACAAGCTTTAACTAA
This sequence comes from Microcystis sp. M_OC_Ca_00000000_C217Col, assembly GCF_007095585.1. NCBI lineage: Bacteria > Bacillati > Cyanobacteriota > Cyanophyceae > Chroococcales > Microcystaceae > Microcystis > Microcystis sp. M_OC_Ca_00000000_C217Col. Next base: position 6,102 of record NZ_SFBV01000247.1, on the reverse strand, counting down.
AAAGGCGAAGCAATGGTTAGATAAATTGGATGCCAAATCGGAGGAAGGACGCTGGTTTGAGGAGTTTTCCTATAGCTACGATTCTCCTTTAGAAGCGGCGATTACCTATCTAGAAGCTTTGGGAGAAGTGGATATTTCTAAATGATCAGGTCTAATTTAAAGTGGTGGGTAAATTGGCCGCGTCAAAAACTCGATTATGCCACCAAATATTATCACCAGCTATAATATTTGTGCCGTAACGGGGAACGATACCATAAACAGTGCCAGGGTCATAATCCAAAGCTTCACTGATGAGATTGTAGAGACGTTGTAGATCAAAACCCCGGGGGTCACAATGGGGATATTTTCCTTGATTAATCAGAAAACTATCCACGGCAAAATGGCTGACAATTTGCGGCAATTGTCCCGTTTGTAAGGCTGCGAGGAGATAATATTTCGCCGTTTGTTGGTATTGAAAATCGCTGTAACCGGGGAGGGTTTGCAAGCGTCCTTTGGTCAAACAGTGGGATCCCGGCGCTTGTACCAGTTCAATGTTAACGCTGGAGATGACCCGACGATTTCTTGCGGCAAAAACTGGCCGCAAGCGATCGCAATTAGGGTGAGATAGCTGCTGACAAATCGCTTCTGTTGCCCATAATGCGGTAGTTTTTGCCCCATCAAAGTAATTTATGGGATATTGCTTGACTAAACGCTTAAAGACGGCTTCTGAAGGCGTATTTAACCAAATTCTCGCCCTTTTTTCTAACTCAGGGGCCGATCGCGTACTCAAGGGAACACCCTCTAAAGCAAGAGCAAAACCCTTGACGCGGATGGTTTCTGGGGTAAGTTGCCACAGTTGACGCACTAATTGATCTCTGGTGTCTGCGGGCAGCATTTCGGCTGCTTGTTCATAAAAAGTGGCCGTGGGACGGTGACGTTCAAAAAAAGGCCGGGCGATCGAGTCTAAAATATCTCTATCCCTGGAATGCGGTTTGCGGGGGATGTAAACATTGGGACCCAATTTCATCGGACCGCGAGCATATTTTTTCTGTTCTTCGATGTTACCCGCAGTCATACTCCAAGCTGTATCGTGGAGAATAAACAAAGGAGTGCGATCGAGGGTTAATTCGGTTTCTGGCGGGTTAATTTGCAAAAATTCGGCGATTTTCTGCTTTTCTAACTCATCTAGACTCTTACCGGCTAAATTCTCCCCCACAGTGGAGGGATTAAAAATATCTATGGTTGCAGTGGAGAGACTAGAGCTATTCAGTTTTAAAATCAGTAGGGACAAGACCAAACTAATCACCAAAGAAGTCACTCCCCATCGCCATTGTTCCGGGGGAAAGATAGAATATCTAGGGAGAGAAATTTGTCTGGATTTTTGCCGTCTTTGTCGATTCATCGGGCCTTTTTTACGCGCTTTCCACCCATTGTATTCACTTTCTCGAAAAAGGGAATTAATACTAAATCCGTTGAGCATAGGCTACCTATCAGGATAGGCAATAGGCACTCTTGCAATAGGCAATAGGCAGCTTTATTCTCCCCACTTCCCCACACCCCACTTCCCTACACCCCACTCCCTACACCCCACACCCCACAACCTACACATAATTACTGAGGAACCATTGAGTATTAAAAGCTCGATCGCAGGATATTTCTAGTAATCTTAGACCTGATTCTGGTAAAACTGCGATTTTTTCCTGAAAATCAGTCCAATCACTGATTAAATGGTAATCAATACCGTAGGTGCGACAGAGTTGGCAAAAGTCGATATTTTGGGGAGTGGCAAAAAATTCTTCAAAGGGAGGGTCAAATTTGGCGATCGGCAACATCTGGAAAATGCCTCCCCCCTTGTTATTGATTAAAATTATGGTCAAGGAGCCAACAAAATATTTTTTGATTAAAAAACCATTTGTGTCGTGTAATAGGGCTAAATCTCCCGTTAATAGCAGACTAGGGACATTTTTATAAGCTATTCCTATCGCAGTGGAGAGGTTGCCGTCGATGCCATTGGCCCCGCGGTTAAAATAGGGACGAATTTGGCGATCGCTAGGCGGGTTAAAAAATTCGGCATAGCGAACAGGCATACTATTAGAGATAAAGATCGGGGTGCGGGGGGGGAGGTATTGGGAGAGCAGCCAGGGGATTTTACCTTCAATCAGTTTAGTTTCTGCTGCCAAAAGGCGATCGATGGTTAATCTAGCTTGCTGGTCGAATTTTTGCCATAATTCTCGATATTCTCGGTTATTATCTGGTTTTTCTGGGAATAGATGCCCTAATTGCTCGATATTTCCCCTGAGATGTCCGGTTTTTCCCTGTAGAGGATCGTAATTATCGGGATGGGGATCGATAATCCAGCGAGGACAGTCGATTTCTTCTAACCACGTCCGTAATTCTTTGCTGGTGGGTAATTCGCCAATTTGCAGGACAACATCGGGGGTTAATTGGGTTCTAAGGGCAGGATTCCGCAATAATAAATCATAGGTAGTGATGAGATGGGGATTTAACCCTGCATAGTTTCGCAGAGGAGATAAAGCTTCCGCTAAGATGGGATATTGTTGCGATCGGGCTAAATCAGCGATCGCCTGACAGTAACTTTCAGGGTTTTGCGGGGAAGCTAATCCCGCGATGATAATTCCTTTGGAGGGTAAAGAATTAATTTGGAGAATTGAGTGGTTAATTGGCATATTTTGCCGAGATATGTGGCTAAAAAAAGCCTCTTGGTCAAAATTAGCCTCTAAATTGTTAATTTCTAGATCGGGAGTTGGTGCGAGGGGATCCCGAAATGGTAAGTTCAGATGCACCACTCCGGGGACAGGATCGAGACAGCGCCACCACGCGTGGATGATAGTTTGACGGAGATAGCGTAAACGCTCGATATTGGCACTAGGACAGCTAATTTCCGCTTGCCAATTTGGATAATTACCGTAGAGTTTGACTTGATCGATAGTCTGACCGGCGTGAGCATGACGCAATTCTGGGGGGCGATCGGCGGTTAGAATTAATAAAGGGACATGACTTTCTTTTGCTTCAATGACTGCGGGATAAAAATTAGCCGTGGCAGTGCCAGAAGTGCAGACTAAAACCACCGGTTGATATAATTGTTTGGCTAATCCCAGGGCAAAAAAGGCGGCCGAGCGCTCGTCTAAGATGGGAATAGCTTCAATCTGGGGATGTCTTGCCAAGGCTACCGTTAAAGGAGTCGATCGCGATCCGGGAGAAACCACCCCTATCTTCAATCCCAAACGGGCCAATGTTTCGACTAAAATAGAACCCCAAAGTGTATTAAGATTGCGAAAATCGATCGACATTTATCAGTTCAGTGGCAAAGGTTAGGGGACAATAAGATAAATTTAACATTGGCTGGAACCAGCCAAGAATAAGTTATTCCTAAGTCAGCGATGCAGAAGTTACTAAAAGAGAGCGAAGGCAATTAGTCCCTACAATAATATTATGGAGCCAATGGTAGGGGCGCATCGCGTACGGACAAAATGTCCTATAGATATTTCGACCAAATTGAGATGCACCCAGTTTTCAAGTTCCCTATAGCCAAAGCAAACTAACATCAATAGGTTTTGAAAATTTTCCCTTATGATCCTGATTACAGACCAAATTTCCCAGCGTATTTTCACCCACGCAGAATCCACCTATCCCGAAGAATGTTGTGGGTTACTCTTAGGAAAAATTACCGAAACAGCAGCCCAAGTGATCACCGTGCAAACCACAGAAAATAACTGGTCAGGTAATAGGAAAAACCGCTTTAGTATTGCGCCAGAAGTGCTTTTACAAGCTCAAAAATCGGCGCGGGAAAACCAGCTAGAAATTATCGGTATCTATCATTCCCATCCCGATCATGCCGCCATTCCCTCGGAAATTGATCGCCAATTAGCCTGGTCAGGATATACTTATTTAATTGTCTCCGTAGTTTCAGGACGAGCGATCGATTTACAAGCTTGGCAACTGGACGAAGGCGAACAATTTCAACCGGTAAAAATATTATAGTCTTGTATGACTAGCGCTTCCCCCGCTTTCCACTCACCCGCAATCGATTTAATCGGGATAGGTCCCCTGTGGACAGGTTTTAGCCAACCTCGTTTTTACCCCGATCCTTCCGGGCCAAAAGTGCAGTACCATGGACGAGTATTATGGCTAGGAATAGGTTGCATCCGTGGGACGGAGAAAACGGTCATAGATAGGGCAATTAGGGATGTTTTTAAGCGTTATCACCTCTCTTTAGCCGCTATTGCCGGTATTGCCACCCTTGACATCAAAGCTAATGAACGGGGTTTAATTGCCTATTGTCAAGAGCAAGGATTGCCACTAAAAACCTTTACTGCTGAGGAGTTGAGAGATATTAATGTCCCCAATCCCTCAGCTATTGTCAACAAGAAAGAAGGAACCCCTAGTGTCGCTGAAGCTGCCGCTTTAAAAATGGGCGATACTTTGCTAGTCAGCAAGCAAATAGAAGCAAAATCGGTGACGGTGGCGGTTTCTTTGGCAGCAAGGGAATATAGAGGATAACAAATCGATGCTTAAACAGGTTTTATTTCTTAGTAATGGTCATGGTGAGGATTTAAATGCTAGTTTAATTCTGGGGGAATTACAAAAAATTCAGCCCCAATTATCTATAGCTGCTTTGCCTTTAGTGGGAGAGGGAAAAGCTTATCAAAAATTGTCAGTACCAATTATTGCCCCCACTGCCACTATGCCATCGGGGGGAATTATTTATACCAATCCTTTGAATTGGATTAAGGATATTGGTGCGGGATTAATTAGTCTAACTATTCAGCAAATTCAGGCAGCTTTTAAAGTTAGCAAGGATTGTGATTTATTGATAGCAGTGGGGGATATCGTGCCGATTGCGATCGCTCGTTTAACCGGTCGTCCCTTTGTGGCTTTTATTGTTTCTACTTCCAGTTATTACGAAGGCACAATTAAATTACCTTTACTCACGGAATTATGTTTAAGATCAGACAAGTGTTTAAGGGTTTTCACTAGGGATAAATATACAGCAACAGACCTAGAAAATCGGGGTATTAAAAAAGCGATTTTTGCTGGTTATCCGATTATGGATGTCCTAACACCAACGGGTAAAGATTTAGAATTAGATAGTCAAATTCCCATGATTGCTTTATTACCGGGGAGTCGTTTACCCGAAGCTTTGAGTAATTTGGCTTTACAGTTACAAGTCTGTGAGGAAATAGTTAAAATTAAACCGATGCAGTTTCGGGCTGCTATCGTTCCTAGTATCAGAGAAACCGACTTAGAAAATTTAGCTAAACAAGAGGGATGGCATTATTTAGGAGCGGGAAAATTAGAGAAAAATGGGGCTTTATTGTGCTGTTATCGTGATGCTTTTGCCGATATTCTACACCATTGTGACGCTTGTTTAGCCATGGCGGGTACAGCAGTAGAACAAGCGGTGGGATTAGGAAAACCCGTCCTACAAATACCCGGATTTGGTCCCCAATTTACCTATCCTTTTGCTGAGGCACAGATGCGCTTATTAGGGGAATCGGTGATAACTATTGGACAGAAACCCACGGAGGGAAATTTATTTAAAAATGCCGCGGTTAAAATTATTGATATTTTGGCAGATTCTCCTTATTTATACAGATGTTTAGAAAATGGCAAAATTAGAGTGGGAGAGTCAGGAGGTAGCAGCCATATTGCCGAGGAAATTTATAGCATTTTTCAAAAATAATGGCAGAGATAGTTATACTAAATCCGTTGAGTATAGGCTACATATCAGGAGAGGCAATAGGTAATCAGTCTTTAATAACCAGATTTAGGATTATAATAAAATTATTGTACTATCATTACTCCCAGGGATGTTACCAAAATGTCTAACGAAACCGTTACTTATAGTCTTGAATCCGTCCTCAAGGAAATCAAAGACAGCATCAAGGAAGTTAACCAAAAAATCGATATATTGCAACAGGATGTTAACCAGAAATTTGACAGCCTACAGAAGGATTTTAACCAGAAATTTGATAAAATCGATGAACGGCTAACTAAGCTAGAGGTAGGACAAGCAAAACTAACTGAGAAAGTCGATGGGATGGATAGAAGACTAGAAAAGCTGGAAGGAACCCAAAAAAATCAAGTTTGGACGTTAATTAT
>NZ_SFBV01000246.1:0-11966 GCF_007095585.1 Microcystis sp. M_OC_Ca_00000000_C217Col | reverse complement strand
AGAAAGATAATAGGTTTTATTCCCGTTTCTTCAGTGAAATCTTCCTCTATCTCCACCAAACGGACTTAAGCAACAACTGGCAGGGAGTAGTTATTTATCCTCGGCGTTCAGTGGAAAGCTTAGAGACGGCCCGTTATGGGGAATTAATCAACTCCGGCAGAATTTTACGTTTTTATCTCGAGGAATTAAGAGAAGGGGAATCCCTGGGAATATCAATGTTACAGTTAATTATAGCACCCACCGCAAGAGCGATCGAGCAGGGAAAACAATTAATTCCACGGATTAGAGAAGAATTACCTAAGGTCAAACAACAGCAAGAACTTTTAGAATTGATAGAGACAATTTTGGTTTATAAGTTACCCCAAGTCAGTAGAAAGGAGATAGAAGCGATGTTTAGTTTAAGTGATTTAAAACAAACTAAAGTGTATCAGGAAGCTTTAGAAGAAGGTAGAGAGGAAGGTAGAGAGGAAGGCCGACAAGAAGGCCGACAAGAAGGCCGACAAGAAGGCCGACAAGAAGGCCGACAAGAAGGCCGACAAGAAGGCCGACAAGAAGGCGAATTAGCGGCAAAATTAGCCTCTATTCCTCGTTTATTGGCATTAGGATTGAACTTTGAACAGATAGCACAAGCTTTAGAATTAGAGATCGAACAGGTTAGACAAGCAACTCAAAGGGAATAGGAAAAGTTCAATGCGATCGCAATAAGGTTAGATAGCGTATCATGCTAAACGACTTTTGTACTATAGCAGAGAGACTAGCTGTGTCATCATTAGACATCTCCGAAAACGTAGGGACAATTTATGAATTTTACTCCAAAAACGTAGGACTAATTAATGAATTTTACTCCGAAAACGTAGGACTAATTAATGAATTTTACTCCGAAAATGTAGGGACAATTCATGATTTATACTCCAAAAATGTAGGGACAATTCATGAATTGTCCCTACCAAGGGTTTCAGGTTACGCATATTTAATTTTCGGAGATATCTATTCTCTATCATCTGGGATTATTGGCATATCTGTAATGATTTGATGGCATCGAACACAAGCCTTAACCCCTTGTTCCAAACGCCATCGACAGAAATTGAAAATCGAATCTTCTATGCAAACCCTAATTAAGTCTTCAACTGTTCATCTGAGATATTAACAGTAATGGAAGCCATTAAAAATCTCAAAAAAAATCGACCCGCCGCTAGGCGGGAAAAAGAGAAAAAGGGTAAAAAGGGTAAAAAGGAGAAAAGGATTACAGAGTCCTCCCAGCACCGCACACCACCCGAAAACCGATGACGCTGTCGCCGACGTCGGGGTAGTACCTGAAGCGGAAGGCAGAACGACAGTAATTAGGGTCGTAGTTCCAAGAACCGCCGCGCAGACACTTGATATGAGAACGATTATCATTATTGATAGGCCACGCAGATCCATCCTTTGGCGCTCCGATATAGTTATCGTGCCAATCGTCTTCGCACCATTCCCAAACATTGCCACTCATGTCATAGAGTCCCCAAGCATTGGGCTTTTTCTGACCCACAGGATGAGTTGTCCCCTGAGAATTTCCGTCATACCAAGCGTAATCTCCTAACTGATTAGCATCATCACCGAAATAAAAGCGAGTGGTTGTCCCCGCACGACAAGCGTATTCCCATTCCGCTTCTGTGGGGAGGCGATAGGTTTTCCCGGTTATTTGACTCAATTTCTGACAAAAGGCTTGAGCATCGTTCCAAGTAATATTTTCTACCGGATTTTGCGGATTGTTTTTAAAATAAGAGGGATTGGTTCCCATTACCGCTTCATATTGTGCCTGAGTGACTGGATATTTCCCAATCGCAAAACTGTTGACTTTAACTTGGTGTGGAGGCTTTTCATCTTCACTGTCAGCAGATCCCATGAGAAATTCACCTGCTGGTAAGCTCACCATCTCTAGTGTTATCGCATTGGGTAGGTTTTCGGTAAATGAAGTTTTATTGCCTAGTGCTGTCTCTGGTTGAGCAGATTTAGATGGAATCATCCAATCTGATGGAGAAGAAGGAGTTTTATTGTCTAGGGGTGTCTCTGGTTGAGGAGGGGGAGGAATAGGAGAGTCACCGACGACGGAGGTGGAAACGAGGTCTATACCGATAGAATATCCGCAAAATAGTCCTAAAAGTTTTGCCCAATAAGCACTTCAGGGTTCCATAAGCAAAAATTATCACACAAAGTCGAGAAGAGCCAATTCCCGACTCTCTCGATTACATGATTGTTGATGCGTTGAATGGCGGTTTCCAGTTCGATTTCCTCGTCGGGGATTTCCACTTCTGTCCATTGCCATCCTTCCTGCTCGGCTCGCTCTAATGCGATCGCTAAACGGCCGCGCTTTTCTTCGCTGGTGACAAGGAAATTGAGCAAACTAGCCGATAGATTCTCGTTTTTGCGGAAAGATACCGCCGATTCGGAACTAAGAATGTTCTGGACGAGGGATTCCACTTCGCTGACACTGCGGGAAAGTTCCCCGTCAATGGTCACTACTCGATCGATTAAGCCTTGAAACTGTCCGATAATTGGTTTTAGGTATTGTTCTAGATTAATGGCTACTTTGGCCATTTCGATCGCTTCTTTTTCCAGAGTATCTAACTCCAGCTGCAACTGATACACTTGTTTGTACCCGTTCAACTCGCCGATCATTTTCGAGAAAACTTGTGTTTGTGTATCCTGATCTTCGGCTAATTTCTGGATACTTTCGCTGATTAGGTCGATTTTCTTGAGCATGAGCAAGCTGGCGCGACCAACAAGAATCACAGTGCGGAAAATCTGCTGTTTCTGTAGTCTCAGGGTATCTCGCAGGTCGGCCGAGCCGATGCTATTCTCCAAAGATTGGCGTTTTCGCTCTGTTTCCGCCAATTTCTGGCATTTAACCGCCACTGCCTCCTTGATTTCCTCGGTCAGTGACTGGAAAAACCGCCGGTATTCATCCTTATGGTCGGTGAGAAATCTGATTAACTGGTTATAATCCCCGACTAATCTTTCCAATTCTTGAAAAGTTTCCTCGAAATTGAGGGGTTCTTCTTTTTTCCTCAATCCTAACCATGTATTGCGAACCCGTTTTCCGGTTTTAATCAGTTGCTGTCTTTCTTGAATCTGATCCTGCAAAACCAATAAATCGGGGCGATTTAGTTGGGGAAGTTGATAGGTTTTCCGATAAAGCTTGATTTTCGCTGTTTCTTCTGCCATCGCCTTGGTCGCTGAGGGTGAGTTTTTTCTATTTTAGCCCGATTTTTTGATCAGCTAAGACGCATTTTAACCGCCTATCCTTAAACCCCCCCGATGTTGGTAGGGTTGATTAATAGTAGGGTTGATTAATAGTAGGGTTGATTAATAGTAGGGTTGATTCATGAATCAACCCTACCCCAATGTCGGAGGGGGGTTGCCTCTTACCTCGTCTCAACAAGCAATTTAAATTAAGAACAGCATAATGTCTTTGCCGGATAGAATGTAGGTTGGGTTGAAGCATGAAACCCAACACCCGCATGGGTTACGCTACCGCTAACCCATCCTACAAATTACTGGCTGTAACTCAAATATAATCTGTAGAGAAGGTTTGGCAACTAGACCGAACTCCCTGGGGTCTTCTCCCTCTAAATGCAGTAAAATGGCTTCTTGGAGATTATTAACCACCTCATCTAAGGTATTTCCCTGGGTGACAATCGAAATTTCCACGCATTCACCTACATATCCTTGTTGTTCACCAGAACGAATAATTGCGGTAACTTTTGGACTTAATTTTGTCATAATTGCTCATGTTTATTTTTTGCTTATTTAGATTTATGGCAATCGAGCAAGGTACGGGTCATTGATCGATTCTAACTGACTTTTCCCTAAGCTGTGGAATTCATCTAGTTTTCTAGAAATCTCGGCCAGAGGCGAAAAAATCAGCGACAATGATATAAATGGAGTTATCAACACAAGTAAAGCGATTATGACTGTAGCCACGACGAACGCCCGAGATATTTTCCGCTCCGCCTACGAAAACCGTTACACTTGGGATGAAGGATTCCCCGGTTACACTGCTGATATTATCCTCACCCAAGGAGAGGAAGTCCATACAGGCAAAATTCAAGTTAATGCCGATTATAGTGTGGAAGTAACGGGCATTGATGACGAGAAAGTGCAAGAAAGTATCTATAATCAAATGCGCGACATCGTTACTCACCGCAAAAGAGGCAATTTTGATGCCTCCCACGGCAAAAACCAGTTTAATTTCGGGCAAGATGATCCCACCGGTGCGGTAGAAATTCTTGTCACCGGCGATGCGATGGGGTCTAATTATAAAGTGCGCGGCCAGGAAATCTGTCAAGTCAGTCGAGTCATGGGACCGATGGCTTTTACTATTAATACCGAGGAAAGTCTCGATACGGGAGAAGGTTATATTTCTATTCGCTATAATGCCATTTTCCGCAATGCTAAAACCGATGAATTAAAGGGAAAACGTGACTTTAAGGAAACCTACGAAAAAATCGGTAATTATTATTTACCCTCCTGTCAAGTGATTAACGCAATCGACGCGGGGGGCGAAAAATCCACCACAGAATTTACTTTTATCAATCTACAGCTTTTAGAATCTTAAGGGTTATCCCCGCCCAAAAAGCGTTAGGATTGAAGTAACTAAGTAGGTGGGTGTTAAAAATTGTCGGATCCCCCCGCCTATCGGCACCCCCCTTAATAAGGGGGGGATTAAGGGGGGATCCCCCCTTATCAAGGGTAGATCCCCCGCCTATCGGCGCCCCCCTTATTAAGGGTAGATCCCCCCGCCTATCGGCACCCCCCTTATCAAGGGTAGATCCCCCCGCCTATCGGCACCCCCCTTAATAAGGGGGGGATTAAGGGGGGATCCCCCCTTATCAAGGGTAGATCCCCCCGCCTATCGGCACCCCCCTTATCAAGGGGGGCAGGGGGGATCAAAGACAAGATCTATCTTCAATTTAATTGAAACCACTTACTTACACTGTAATAAATCTCTGACCAGAAGCTGATTATGTCTTTAACACTGACTCCTGATAACGTCGAACAAGTTTTAGATGAAATGCGCCCCTACCTGATGGCGGATGGTGGTAACGTGGAATTAGTCGAAATCGACGGGCCAGTCGTCAAACTGCGTCTTCAAGGCGCTTGCGGTTCCTGTCCCAGTTCCACCATGACCCTAAAAATGGGCATCGAACGCCGTCTCCGGGAAATGATTCCAGACATTGCCGAAGTTGAACAAGCTTTCTAAATCTTGGGTTAATTAATTCTCACTAGCGCCCGATTGTTAATTTAATTAGCGATCGGGCATAATATTAATTATATATTTTTTTCTAAGTGGCTAGGTGTTAAAAACTTTCAGAAACCACCCTTATTAAGGGTAGATCCCCCCGCCTACCGGCACCCCCCTTATCAAGGGGGGCAGGGGGGATCGAACCCCCCTTATCAAGGGTAGATACCCCCGCCTACCGGCACCCCCCTTATCAAGGGGGGCAGGGGGGATCAAACCCAAAATCTATCTTCAATTTAATTATAACCAGCTACTTACAAGATTGATAAAATTACAGAATTAATTAAGGTAAAAAGTATCTTTTTTAGCCGATTAAACGGTCAATTAAGCATTAAGATATACTTGACAATTTTTATTAAAACTCAAAAATTATGACGGAAAATATCCCCACCATTGTGGTCATGCACGGCGACCAAACTGGAGAAGAACTATTACTAGAAGCCCTGAGACTATTACAACCCTCGATAATTCGTCAACCCCTTAACTTTGCCGATTTTGATCTTAGTTTAGCCCAGCGTCGCCAGAGTAACAATCAAGTGGTTCACGAGGCCGCTGAAGCGACTCTAAAAACCGGATTAGCCCTGAAAGCTGCTACTATCACCCCAGAAATCAAAGGAGATGTGGGCAGTCCCAACGCTATTTTAAGAGAAGCAATGAATTCTCAGGTAATTCTCCGCATCGGTCGCCGTATCCCCGGTATTCGTCCGATTGGGGGCGTTTATTCTCCCATTGCCATTGTCCGCATGGCCGTTGACGATGCCTACGGGGCCAAAGAATGGCGAGAAACCACTGCCACCGGCGATGAAATTGCCTATCGCACCTCGCGCATTTCTAGGGCTACCAGTCGCGCTGTGGCCGAGTTTACCTTTCAACAGGCCAAAAAAACCGGGGCGCGGGTATTTGGCGGCCCAAAATTCACCGTTAGTGCCACCTACGAAGGGATGTTTAAAGAGGAATTAGACGCGGCGGCCCAAAGACATCCGGAAGTGCGTTATCAACCCCTGTTAATTGATGCAACTTTTGCCCTACTTTTACAAACCGACGGCGAAGCTTTGGTGATTCCAGCACTTAATCGCGATGGCGATTTATTATCTGATTTTGTCTTGCAACTCTATGGCAGTATTGCCGGGGCCGAAAGTTTAGTTTTGGGATTTGATGAGGAGACCTTAGCGGTTAAAACCATTATGGCAGAAGCTCCCCACGGCACGGCCCCGGCTTTAGAGGGCAAAAATATCGCTAATCCCATGGCGATGATTTTAGCCTCGGCAGCTTTGTTAGGTTATATCGAAACTAGCGAAGCGCGCAAAGCTTCTCGGGCAATTTATGAAAGTGTCTTTGAAACTATTCACGAGGGCAAAAAAACCCCCGATTTAGGGGGCCAAATGACCATGAGTGAGTTTACCGATGAGGTGATTCGTCGTGTGGTCAGTAAGTTAGAAGTTTGGTCTGCTTTGGGGTAAACGAACTCATCTGATTGCTCTCTTAAAGGAGTTTGAAGAAAGGGTAATCCCAAAAAATAAGAATTGTTGCAAAAGCTTTGCTTTTGTTGGTTTTGCGGAGAAATAACAGCTACCTTTGAAGTGTATAGTAGAGTCCCTTTGCAGGATTAGAATAAGGACAATGACATTACAAACTTTGACAAAAACTCTGACTATTGGTCTGATTGGTGTAGGAGCTGCCTTGACCTTACAATCACCGAGCCAAGCTCAAACCAGATTCGAGTGTCTTTTACCAGTGACAGGCCCCCATGTGGGAGTTCCCACAACCTATGCCAAAGTCGGCTCTAATGAACGCAAAGCTGTGATTCGTTGGGTTTCTCGTTATTCTAGCGGTTCCGGTTACACTCCCCAGCAACGGTGTCTAGAAGTAACTAAACGATTCAATACCCTTTACGCTCGACCAGGCGGAATTGATATTATTACCACTGGCTATCTCAATGGTCTGCCGGTCATCTATTCCCCTAGTAATGGACGAGAACGGGCAAATCGCGATAACCTATTATTTACCCTCAAGAAAGGGGAAGACGCAACCCAGAAAATCCAACAGCTATTCGACCTCCGGGAGGGATCTAGAACCGATCCTTTGTTTGAAAGCTCATCGGATTCTGTCATTGTCCATTTCAACAAATTCCTAGAAAATGCTCCCGTGGAAACAAATCTGGCTACCGGTTCGTCCCCCTCTCCACTGCCGGAGACTTCTCCCGAACAGTCGCCCCAAAAACCATCGGGCGGTTCTGTTTGGTAAACTTTTCTAGTTCTATAGATAAGGTAGGTTGGGTTGACGCAAGGAAACCCAACGCCCGCTGTTTGGTAAACTTTTCTAGTTCTATAGATAGGAGCATAGTAATCAAGTGAGTCGGGCGATAAAAAGAATTTTGGCTGGTGCGGGCAGTTTATTATTGGGACTGTCCACACCTTTGCTTGCTGTCCCAAGCTATGCTCCCGCTCTGGAACCTAACCGGGCCAATGCCTATAGCTCTCAACAACTTTCAGAACAACAGCTGCGTCAGTTAGCCAGAGCAATTACCGTTAAGGTGTTATCAGGGCAAGGCTGGGGTTCGGGCATTTTAGTTGAAAAGCAGGGTGGTTCCTACAAAGTCCTCACGAATGACCATGTTTTAGGGCGGTATCGCTATCGGGGTTGGCAAATACAAACCCCTGACGGCAAGATACATCGGGGTGAGTTGGTCAGAACAGTTCGCTTGAATGATTATGATTTAGGCTTAGTTTCTTTTCGCAGTAGCCAAGTTTATTCTATTGCTGATTTGGCTAATGTCGATGATCTCGCTATCGGAGATGAAGTTTTCGCCGCTGGCTTTCCCTTCGATGGCGATCGCCCGACAGAACAAGGATTTACCTTCACCGTGGGTAAACTGTCGCTTTTCAGTGATAAATCCTTTTCGGGAGGCTACCAAATCGGCTACACCAATAAGATTAAAAATGGCATGAGTGGCGGACCGCTGCTGAATCGGCAAGGTAAAGTTATTGGTATTAACGGCATTCATGCTTATCCTCTCTGGGGTAAATCCTACGTTTTTGCTGATGGAACAGTGACTTCACCAGCACTGTGGGAACAAATGAGTCGATTAAGTTGGGCGATTCCTATCGGGACTTTTTTGCAATCGGGGTCATCTTCTCCATCTGCTTCCAGTCGGCAACGGCCCGCAGTTTCACCCCCACCGCTTCCCACCCATAGAGAACCAACTTTCTCGGAAGATTTTCCTTCTCCACCCTCGTCAACCCCAAGAGAAAAGAATCCCGCTCCCACACCACTCTGGTAAATTCCACTCAACTGTATTTTTAAACCAGAATGAGCAACAATTTCTTGAAAATTTCCGCCGCCCTAGTTGGTCTAGCGGTGTTTGTGGTTTCTCCTCAGATTGCTAAGGCATCAACAACTGAGCAGATAGAAAAAATTGCTGAAAAGATTACCGTTTTAATCCCCTCAGAAGAAGAGGGGGCGAATGGGAAAATTACTGCTAATGGCTCTGGATCGATTATTGCCAAAGAAGGAAAAGTTTATACTGTTCTTACTGCTAGTCATGTAATCTGTAAAGATGCTAGAGATGCCTGCAAGTTCTATTACGATCAACTAAAAATTATTACCTGGGATGGCAAGCAATATCCGCTCGATTACAATAGCATCAAAAAATTACCCGGAGTAGATCTAGCTCTCGTACAGTTTCAGAGCGACCAAAATTATCAATTAGCGACCTTGGGTAACTATCAAGTAGCTGACGAACAATTTATTTTTGCTTCTGGATGGCCGGACCCGAAATTTATCGGCCAGCGGAAACGATTGTTCAATGTGGGGAAAGTGCTACCCAAGGCCATTACACCCTTGCTGAAAATATTTCCCCCAGAGTTGGGGTATGAGATAGTTTATACCAGTGTCACCTATGGGGGCATGAGTGGCGGTCCAGTGTTGGATCTCAATGGACGAGTCATTGCGGTTCACGGACAAAATGAAGCCGAAAAAATCGAAAAGGTTCCCGTGCCAATTGGCTTTAGTCTCGCTATTCCCATCACTACTTTTTTGAAATTAGCACCCCGGTCTGGCATTCAAGGGCAGATAAATGTCGAAAATTCGCCTCCCAATGCCTTATCTTTGCAAGAAATTGGGGATGAATTATACAAGGCTTTTCAAGTTCCCAATAATAACGATACTAATCCCCTAAACTGGCTCAATCAAGGCAATACAATGTGGCGGTTAGGACAATTATCCCTCGCCTATGCCGCCTATGAAAAAGCCTTGCAACTCGATGCTCAACTCTATCAAGCTTGGTATGGGAAAGGTCTGGTCTTGACCTACTGGAAACGCTCCCAAGAGGCGCTGGCCGCCTACGAACAAGCTCTCAAAATTAATCCTAAGTCCGATACCGCCAAAAAACTGCGAGACAAGCTCCAAGAATCTTTAGGGGGAGGAAATACCCCTTCTCTAACCCCCTCACAGCCAACCACCGCGCCCACCGTGGAGCCTTCACCACAGCCCTCTAATCCAAGGAGACTATGGTGAAGTCAGTCCCGATGAAAAAATTTTCACCCCCACAGATGAAAGAGGTTTCCTTCCCTACACCCCACACCCCACACCCCACACCCTCTTTCAAGTCAGTAGGGAAAATGCGGTTAGCTAATAGTGGGTTGCACCAATTTAGCTAAGAATGCTTGAATTGCTCGTAGTTCTGCGGGAGGATTGCGGAGAAACTCTTCGTTACTGGCTAAAATCATCGCATTATAGGCCCGCACCGCCGCCAGCAATTTAGCTGGAACTACCTTCTTATCTTTGAGCAGTCTCTCTAAGCTGGCCAATAAGTCTTCAATAACATTTAAAGGCGCTGCGCCGGGGGCTGAGTAAAGAGCAGCAATGACAGCATTGATATTATTACCCGCCTGTGCATCCCCTGTTAAGATGCTCAGTAGCGATTGCTGAACGGCTGCGGGAATCGGGGTACCCGTGGGGGAGGTTAAATTATTACTGGCTAAAAGAGTATTCAGAGAAGCAGCCGCCTGATTAACAGCGATTTGAGCCGGTTCTCCCCCCTGAAATCCCGTTACCGTCGTGGTGCTGGGGAAAGTTTGACCGGCAAAATCACCGGTGGAAAGAATTGGGCCAGTGGCATCGGATTGGTTGCCGGTTTGCGCCATAACGGGAGAGACTAGGGCATTGGTCAGCAAAACCGCCGCCACTAGGGAAACTTGCCAATTAGTCAACCATTTCATCAACATGGTCTTTATCCTCATTCAAAAAGCTAAATTAATAGTGTAAAAACTGACTAACGGGGGAAAAAGTAATTGTAGCCGATACTCATGACGAAGCGAGCGCCGTCCCCAGCATTGCCCGTTAAATCAGCACCGGCAAGGTTAACCGTCAAGGGGACTTTCGGGAAAGGAATCAGGGAAATACCTGCGTTTAAATCTTGACCCGACCATTCGACAATGGCCGAGACCGGTTCAACAATTCGTAAACCCGCACTAGCAAAGACACCGAGGGAATTTACCCCATCTTCGATGGCTCCTTCCGAGCGAAAACGACCACCACCAACACCCAAAGAGAGCGTCAATTGACTAAAGGGTTCTGCCGTTGTTTCTGTGAACTGAAAAAATTTGCTCACCACCCCGTAGATACTGCTACCGGCATCTGTCCCACCCCAGTTAATAGCATTTTCAAATCCTAGGGCCACAGCAAAACCTTCTGGCAGAGAACGGTGAATTTTAAAGCTAAAACTGCCCCGTCCAGCGTTATCACCAAAAAGGCTCAAAATCGCCAGAGTTACATCTAAACCGACAATTTTCTGGCGTTCTCCTAAACCGACTCCTAGGGCTAACCCGCCATCTGCTTGATTGGTAAAACGGGTTCTCGACTGGAAAGCGAAACCACCGAAAATCTGCCCAAAATTGGCTCCAAAACCGATGGGAGTAGAGATACTGCCACTAGGGGCAACCACAAATTCTGCCAGTTTCACAGAAAGGGTTTTCGGTTCCTCAATCAGAAACTCTTGACGTAAACGCTGTAATTCGGGGGAAACATTGGTATCAACGGGGGTGGATGCTTGCGCTTGCCATTTTTCGACTTCTGGAGCGTTATTATTCCCTGCCGGTAAAAGCTGACTCGCTTGCATTGTCCCTAGATTCGCCTTCCATTCTTCTAGGGTTGAAATTGTCCTGGTCTTTTCTGTTGCTAAAGTATCGCGGGAAGATTTCTCTGACTTATTTTCTTCTGACTTATTTTCTAAGGATGAGGGCAGATTACTATTGGCTAATCCCTCGGTTGTCGAGAAGGAATTGGCGGTCAGAATTCTGTCTGTCCTCTCTAATTCCACGGGGGAATTAATGATAATTTTTTCCCGGGATACCCGAATAGAAGCATCCTCAATGTCTAAGGGAGAAGGAAGGGCCTTCACCCCATCGCAAAGTATGGCTGTACCCACACAGGAGGCAATGAAAATTCCTCCGGAAAATATGTGTCTCATCTGGCTGTTTCTTTTGGCTTTTTTTAACAACACTTCCAGCTTTCCTCACAGACGAAGTTAATTTGTAAAGATTGTAACTGATTTATTTTTAGATAGCAAGTTATACTTTGCACGGCTACAACTTGCATTTTTTACTCAAGGACAATAATATAGTTTAAGAGTCATAATTAGAAGCAAAGCACTCATTAAAAACATGATTAACCTAGAATTCACGGA
>NZ_SFBV01000245.1:0-8928 GCF_007095585.1 Microcystis sp. M_OC_Ca_00000000_C217Col | reverse complement strand
TAAAGTTATCAAGGTACTACATTTACCAAGCGGCTAATCCTCTAAACGTCTTACTGTCTAGTTTCTAGCCAACGAATCGCACCACACCCCACACCCTGTCCCCACGAAAAACTTTTTGCCGCAAACCCTAGATAGGGAACAGCTGATCACTGGATTTGACGGAGAAAGGACAAATCAACTTGGCCGAAATGAATACTAAAAGCTACTTGCAGATTTTCTAGGGATTTAACCAACCAAGGCACTTGATCGCGAGAATAACTCTCGTAGTGGTTAAATAGAATCGAAAAACGTTTATCTAATTGGGGTTTTGCCTGGGGACAGATCAAAACCAACTTGAGCAATAACCCCACAGTCCGAGTTACCCCCATATTGGTGATCATATCCATAAGAAGGTAATGATCGGGTTTTTGCCCGCTTTCCACCACCAGATAATTTAACAGTTGGCTAGAAGTACGCAGCATGAGAAATTCACTCGGTTTTTGTTGATCGCAGTGGGGTAGAGTATTTTGCAGGATATCGTCGAGTTTTTGGTGAAATTGCCCCTTGCCGTAGTCTAAGGAGGTAATTAGATAATCGTAGAGATCATTTTTGAAATCTTTATAGGTAGGGGTATAAACTGTATTCGCCAGAAAATTTTGCGAAAGCTCCTTATAAGTATAATTTCCTGCTACCGTCCCCAGATAATACTTGAGGGTGCGATTTAGCTCCTTATCATTGAGCAGGGTGGGATTTTCTACCGGTTGAATGATTCTCCCCGCTTCTTCCCTGATTTTTGGGCTATGAGCAACCTGTGCCAAACGTACCTGATAGGTGACATAACGAGAGAGATTTACCTCGAAACGGCTCTCGGTTTTCACCTTAATACGTCTAACGGTTTGTCGCTGTTCTCGGGGACTGTCATCACCGAGTAAATAGTAATCATAGAGATAGGGATAACGACTAATCAGGGTTCCCAGGGAAGCGGCGGTTTTTTCGCTGTATTGGCCGCTAATAATTCTCGCCAGACGCTGCATCCTAACGTAGTCATCCGAGAGGGTAAATTTTTTGACCAGATGGCGCAAATTATTGGGGCTGCTGTAATGTCCGGGACGTGGGGAGGGCAAATTTTCCAGCAGCGATACCAATTCGGGAATTGCTGGCTGATGGGTGGGCTGCGTTTGCCATCGATTCACTAAAATATGACAGCAGCGGTTAAAGAAATGATCAAAACGACTTTCCACATCTTTGGCCTTGACAAGACGCTCTAGGGCTAAATAAATAGGAGCTTCTCGATAGCCCCCACCTTCGATAAACAGACGACGAAAATCCTCGATTAATTGCTCGGGGGAATCTGTCCTGGCGCGGTCGAGCCAATAATCGCACAGTAGCTGTTCTTCGTCTCTTTTTGGTCTTTGTTCACTGTTTAGACTAGCCATGGTTATTTGATTTAGCCCTCCTAAATCAGTAAGTAGTCATGCAAAATTAATTACCTGCCCGATCGAGCTAAAACCCTTACGGGGCAATGATCGTCATGTGTAAATAATTTTGCCTAGGTACTTAAGCGGATGGATTTTAGGGCTAGGACCATAAAGGGGTCAATTGTGATTAGATAGTAGATGCTCCCTTCTGAGGATGCCCCTATTTTGGGTCATTGTAGTGACCGAGTTGATCCATTTTAGCTTGGCAAGTTTAGGAAAATTACCCTTGGCTTACCTGGCCAAGCTTGCGGACTATGCCCAGATTAATAAAAATTTAGGCAGCGTACCCTGCTAATTAAGTTAGCAAAAAGAAACCCCGATCAGATGTGATCTAAGTCACATTTAAACCTAAATCCATCTTCTAGATAATTCGGAATTTACTCTAAGTATTTTTATTGTCTATGCCCTGTCATTTATCCCTCAATCAACTCGCTCAACTATTATCCTTACAAAATAAGGGTGACATAAGTTTTAGTCCCGATAGTTTAGTATCTGGAATTAATACCGATAGTCGTAGTATTAAGTCTGGACAAGCATTTTTGGCATTAAAGGGTGATAATTTTAATGGTCATGATTTTATCGATATGGCTATAGAAAAGGGAGCGGCGACCTTGATTGTTGATCAGCCAGTGTCGGTAAATTACTCTAAAAATATTCCCGTATTCCTAGTCCAGAATACCCTAGAAACCTATCAGCAATTGGCCCATTGGTGGCGGAATCAATTTACTATACCCGTGATTGCTATTACGGGATCGGTGGGGAAAACCACGACTAAAGAATTAATCGCTTCGGTATTAGCAACCCGGGGAAAGGTACATAAAACCCTAGCTAATTATAACAATGAGATCGGAGTGCCGAAAACTCTCCTCGAACTGGATGAAACTCACGATAGTGCCGTAATCGAGATGGGAATGCGGGGACGGGGAGAAATTGCCCTGCTCGCTCAAATCGCCCAACCGACGATCTCAGTGATTACTAATGTGGGAACCGCTCACATCGGTCGTTTAGGGTCGGAGTCGGCGATCGCAGAGGCCAAATGCGAGTTATTGGCCGAGTCTCCTTCTAGTAGTATAGCAGTTCTTAACTACGATCACCCTTTACTTACCGAAACAGCTAAACGGGTATGGCAGGGGGAAACAATTACCTATGGCTTCTCTGGCGGCGATATAGTCGGGGAATTACTAGATTTAACTACTTTACGAGTCAATGGACTAGATTTTAACTTACCTTTATCCGGTCGTCATCATGCTTTAAATTTTATGGCAGCCTTGGCTGTAGCGAAAATTTTAGGCATCGATTGGACTTCTTTGCAACAGGGAATTAAGGTTAATTTACCCAGTGGTCGGGCCAAACGTTACCAATTAGCAACCGATATCCTACTCCTCGATGAAACCTATAACGCCGGTCTAGAATCAATGTTAGCGGCCTTGGATTTGCTGAAAGCTACCCCCGGTCAGCGTCATATTGCTGTTTTAGGCACGATGAAGGAGTTAGGGTCTTTTTCGGAGCAATTACATCGCCAAGTCGGTGAGAGGGTGCAAAAACTAGGCATAGATCGCTTGTTTGTCTTGGTGGATGACCCAGAAGCTAAGTTTATTGCTGAGGCCGCTACTGGTGTCGATTGCAAATGTTTTCAAACTCACGCAGATTTAATTAATCGTTTAAAGGAAGTGATCGATTTCGGCGATCGCATTTTGTGCAAGGCTTCCCATTCCGTCGGTTTAAATCGGGTGGTGGAGGAGTTAATCAGTGATATTGGGAGTTAGGGAATAGGTGTTAGAGAATAGAGCCTTTTTTAGCAAGAATAGCCGATTAAAAACTGTTTTTTCGGTGATTTTAGCTATAGTTTTCTTTTTTTCGGCCGCTCAAGTCTCTTTTGCTCAACAATCGAGACGACTGGAGACTTATCTCCCAGATCTCAGTGGTTTAGCTTGGGTAGAAGCAGATATTTTTCTAGGGGTTCACGATGCCAAAAATAAGGGCAAAAATAGTGATCCATCTCAAGCAAGGCTGAGTCTTTTACAGCTACCTACCCAGGAAAAACCGCTATTATGGCAGGTTTTAAGGGTAGATTGGCCAAATCCAGAGGGATTGAGTAACGATCTCGAAAGTATTACTCATATCCCTGAAACTAATTTGTTTTTGTTGGCTGAAAGTGGCGAGAAAAAACCTTTTCAACGGCTGTTTTTACTAGCATACAACCAGCAAAAAGTCAAGCTAGTTGAGCAAATAAATTGGCCGATTGCGGTGGAAAATGTAGAGGCGATCGCTGTTAGTCGGCAAGGCGATCGTTATCTATTTATCTACGCAGAACGGGCCGATAGTCAAGAGAGTACAAAGATTCGCTGGACGGATATCTCGCTCAATCCCTTAAAATTCGGGGAATTTCAGTCGGTAACTTTTCGGAGTCCTTTTGGTAGTGGTAAAAATATTCGCCCCATCTCCGATTTAGCCGTAGATAAGCAAGGTAATATCTACATAGCTTCCGCTTACGATCCAGATAGTGCGGGGGTGTTTAGAAGTGCAGTTTACCGTATAGGTCAAGTTACAGCCGATAATAACCTAATTCTTGCCCCTAATCCCCAAAAAATTGCAGAAATCGATGGCTCCAAAGTGGAAGCGGTGACTACCAGAGAATCTCCGAGAGGTAAAATAGAAGTCTTTATCGGTACAGATGACGAGAATTATGGCGGTTTTCTGCGACCTTTGCTGTTAGATAATTAGCTATCGGTCGTCAGGAGATTATTTTTATTTATTCTTCCCACTCCCCACTTCCCCACTTCCCCACTTCCCTGCTTCCTTCTCTTCAATAACTACTCGCAGCTAGAAATCCGTTAGACCTTAGCATACTTTGTGCTTTTTGTCAAAAAAACTTTTTTTTTGCAATAAAACTACACAAAAAAAAGATCATCGTTGTGGGTGAAATTGACTCATTTACCTGTCTTAATTAGGATC
Source organism: Microcystis sp. M_OC_Ca_00000000_C217Col (assembly GCF_007095585.1). Classification (NCBI taxonomy): domain Bacteria; kingdom Bacillati; phylum Cyanobacteriota; class Cyanophyceae; order Chroococcales; family Microcystaceae; genus Microcystis; species Microcystis sp. M_OC_Ca_00000000_C217Col. The sequence continues at coordinate 4,516 of NZ_SFBV01000245.1, read as the reverse complement.
ACCTTCTAGGTGTGGTCAGGGTTTCAATCGTTGCTGCCTAAAAAAGCATAGAATACCCCATTCTGAAATTCTATCAAATCGCTGTCACCTTCATAACATCGTTGTTAAATAAAAATCTTTCTCAATAAAATCTTAAGAATTTGTAAATATTGCGGAATGTTAATTTAAATATTCTCAAGTTTTTGGAGTCAGTCAATAATTTTTGCTTATCTTTGTCCAACATTGGGTTAGGAGACAGTTATCAGTTATCAGTTATCAGTTATCAGATGTGAGTTTTTAGTTTATTAGAGTTCTTGCATAATTAATTCTTGAGAGTTCAAAAATGACAAAAATAGACATAAAACTGCATAAAATGCCTAAATGGAGCATTTAATCGATTAATGCACATTCTTAATTCTCCTGACTACTGACTACTGACTCCTTACTCCTCACCTAACAGAAGATTGTTGATTTTTGCAAGAGATCTATTGTTGACTGAAAAAGCTCCCCACACCCCACACCCTACACCCTACACCCCACACCCCACACCCTACACCCCTCTCCCTTCTCCCTGCTCCGCAACGCCTATTTTCCGTCTAAACTTTTGTATAGGGATAGTCTGGGAAAGTATAGATAACTCTTAGACTAATTAATTCGGGACTCACATCACAATATAGACTATGGCTTACTATTGGTTTAAAGCATTTCACCTGATTGGGGTAGTTGTTTGGTTTGCGGGACTATTTTATTTAGTACGTTTGTTTGTCTATCATGCGGAGGCAGCAACACAAACAGAACCCGCACAAGCTATTCTGAAAGCACAATACGAGATCATGGAGAAGCGACTCTACAATATCATCACCACACCGGGGATGATTGTCACCGTGGCCATGGCGATCGGTTTAATCTCCACAGAACCGGAAATTTTAAAATCGGGATGGTTACATATTAAATTATCCTTTGTGGCTCTTTTACTGCTCTATCATTTCTACTGTGGTCGCATCATGAAGAAGCTAGAAAAAGGGGAATGTAATTGGACGGGACAGCAATTTCGGGCATTAAATGAAGCACCAACCCTGTTATTGGTAGTTATTGTCCTTTTGGCAGTATTTAAGAATCAATTACCCCTCGATTTGACCACTTGGTTAATTGTAGCTTTAGTGGTATTAATGGCAGTGACAATCCAACTTTATGCTAAAAAACGTCGCCAAGATCAAGAAAAACTTCGGCAAAATACTCCCCAAAAAGAGGAAGTAGCGACCAGGTAAATTATCTCAATCATTGCCTAGGTTTCTAGGATAACATTTAAGAGTGGTTTGACAGCTATGGGATGGTCTTTTTAGTCCATCCCCATTGTATAGGTAGCAACCTTTAGCTTTTAGGTTTTTGGCTTTATGCTATTTTTAAATCTATACCAAAACTATTTAGGGTTTGCTGAAAAAGTACGGACGAAGCATTCGGATAGAAAATCTCCGGTTTCACCGATAGGTTATTGGCCGAATGCTTCACCCCTACAAAACGCGGGCCGATGAAAACGCAAGGTTTTGAACAACGCCATAAATAAAAACAATCTTCTGACTACTGACTTCTAACCCTAACAACAATTTTTGATTTTTACAAGAGGTCTTATGAATAGTTGCTGGATAGATTGGGAAAAAATAACTAGGGATTTTCTCAGTTCCCGCAAAATCAAGCAAGTTGCTGAATTGCGAGGATTCTATCGAGTTAATCCCTCTGGTATTCCTAGAATTCCTCCCAATTTAGAATTGAGAGACTACCAAAATACAGCGATTATCAGTTGGTTTCGTAATCGGGGACGAGGAACTTTAAAAATGGCCACCGGCAGCGGTAAAACTATTACTGCTTTAGCTATTGCCATGGAACTTTACCAAGCGATAGAACTGCAAGTATTATTAGTAATTTGTCCCTATCGTCACCTAGTCAATCAATGGCAACGAGAAGCGGAAAAATTTAATCTTAAACCGATTTTAGCCTACGAAAGTGTCCATATATGGCAAAGTCAACTATCCACAGAATTATATAATGTGCAAGCGGGTAATCAAAAATTTGTCACTATTTTAACTACTAACTCAACTTTTATTAGCGAGGGTTTTCAATCACAAATAAAATTTTTTCCCGATAAAACTTTAATCGTTGGTGATGAAGCCCATAATTTAGGTTCCCCCCGATTAGAAGAGTTATTACCCCGTTCTTTAGGTCTAAGATTGGCTTTATCTGCAACTCCTGAAAGATATTTTGATCAGGAAGGAACCGACGCTATTCTTGAATATTTTGGACAAATTCTACAACCAGAATTTACCCTAGGTGATGCTATTAGAAAAGGAGCTTTAGTCAATTATTTTTATTATCCAATCTTGGTTGAATTAACCGATAATGAGGCTTTATTATACGCAAAATTAACCCAAAGAATCGGCTGGACTTTGCAGAAAAATAGTAATTTAAATGGTAATGAAAACCTCACCGCTTTGTTAATGCAAAGATCACGATTAGTTGGTTCAGCAAGTAATAAATTACAGGCTTTACAACAACTGATGCAAGAGCGTTTAGATACGGATCATACTTTGTTTTATTGTGGGGATGGTTATCTAGAAAATTATACTGCTAATTATCGTCGTCAGGTAGAGGCAGTTACTCATTTGTTAGGCAATCAATTAGGTTATCGAGTTGCTATCTACACCGCAGAAACTTCCCTAGAAGAACGAGAAAAAATTCGCCAACAATTTGAGGAGGGTTATCTGCAAGGATTAGTGGCAATTAGATGTTTAGATGAAGGAGTAGATCTGCCATCAATTCAAAACGCAGTCATTCTGGCTAGTAGTGGTAATCCTCGACAATTTATTCAGCGTCGCGGGCGAATATTGCGCCCCCATCCCGATAAAAAACAGGCGACTTTATTTGATATGATCGTTATGCCACCCACCTTAGATCGAGAAACCTGGGAAGTAGAAAGGAATTTATTACGCAAGGAATTAAAACGCTTTCTAGAGTTTGCTCAGTTAGCTATTAATGCTCAAGAAGCTGAGACTAAATTAGGGGAGATTCAAGATAGATATTGTCTTTTGTCTAATTAAAACTTGAAAAGTTAAATCTTGGCGGCTTTTATGCTAAAATAGAAGTTAGTCAAAAATTGATCGCCGAGAAAAATTAACCAAACCAGATAGCGATCGATAAAGTTGTATAATTTTCCTTCCTCTCCTTCTAAATTTCTATGCCTCCCCGTCAACAACCCCGTCGCATTGCTCGAGAACTTGCCCTTTTGAGTTTAAGTCAGATTAAAGGCAATCCTGAAAACCTGGAACAGCAAACTTTAAACGATTTAATTTTAGTTGCAGTTAGAACCTTAACCGTCGAAATTCAAGAAACCTTAGAAACCGCTGCCGCTGAAATTAGTCGTGGTAATGAACGGATTCTCGCTAGTGATACTAAGGCAACAAATCTAAAAAGCGCCCAAACCATGGTAAAAGAAGCAATTTCTCTTACCCACAATGCCATTAATCGTTTAGGAACCGTGATAGATTTTCCCGAAATTGTCCAGTTATCTAGTCAGTACGAAGTGCGGGAATATGCCCTAGAATTAATCGGTACAGTCTATCGTCGTCGTGCGGAAATTGAACAGGAATTAACCAGTGCTTTAGTGGATTGGCAACTGCATCGTTTACCAAGAATTGATCGGGATATCCTGCAAATTGCCGTGGCAGAAATGCTCTATCTCGATATACCTCAAAAAGTAGCAATTAATGAGGCGATCGAATTAGCCAAACGTTATTCTGATGATGAAGGTTATCGCTTTATTAATGGCGTTCTCCGACGGGTAACGAATAAGCTAAACGAAACAGAAAAAGCCCTATCTACCCAGAGTTAAACTGGGAGTAAATTAATACTACAATCACCACATTTTATAGGGAAATTTCTGTAAATTGCTATTGTAGTATCGCTCATCTCCCGTGACTTCTTCGCCGATCCAATCGGGAATAGTAATGACTTGATCCTCTTGTTCTAACTCAATTTCAGCCATAATCAAACCTTGATTATCCCCCCAAAATTCATCAACTTCCCAAGTTAAATTATCCAGAGAAATGCGATGACGAATCTTTTCAATTAAAGGTTTCTTACAGAGGTTTTCTAACATGAGCGCCGCATCTTCTAGGGGAATTACATACTCGAATTCCTGACGACTCATGCCCTCAGTCTTGCCTTTAATGGTTAAATAACCCCGCTCTCCAACTACACGAACTCGCACAGTTGTCAATCCATCTTGGGTAGGAATATATCCCTGACGATACAACTTGCCAGTCGCAAGCGATCGCCAAGAATCCCCTTTAACTAGAAATTTCCGTTCAATTTCAACAGACATAAGTAGGTAGGCATTAAAAACTTTCAGATGCCCCCCTTATTAAGGTAGGGCTGTTTCATTTAAATTAAGTATAGCTGATTTTGAGTCAATAAATTTGACCGAAGATTCTCAAGTTTATCTTGTTCTAACCAAAAGAGTTAGTCACAATAACTAATCTTTAAT
>NZ_SFBV01000244.1:0-5684 GCF_007095585.1 Microcystis sp. M_OC_Ca_00000000_C217Col | reverse complement strand
GTACAGGATTAATTCTACTACAAAATTGGAAGGAGGGGGCAACCATCGATCCCTACCTCCCACACTCCGAGAATGATTATTATTCTTGAGGATGAATAGTTTATTTTTTGGAAGTCCCTCAAGGGGTGACAAAACTTAAGCACTACTCGAACATCTCGACGCTAGATGTTAAGTCTGATTGCCCAGCCATTCTCAACAAGCACTGTTTATTGAGAATGACCGGGGGAACTCTGAAATTTTCGGCTTAGTTGCCGGCAGCTTGCCGCCAACTCACTCCTCTAGATAAGTATTTTGACTCACGCCCCTTCCTCTTTTGAGACGTTGTGACACTTAGGGTGCGGAATGTGGGTTTCAATGACTTTTTCAGCAGACCCTAATTAAATTAGGTCGAGGTCTAACAAGGTTTTTAGATTTATTCGGCCAGCCCTATTTTAATGATCGCTGCCGTTTTCCTGTACCGATCCTAACTGTTGACGCACATCATCGATCGCTAGATTTAACTGGGCAATTTTATCTTCTAAACTGCGGCGGGCCACTTCCATGCCTTCCTCTGGAGTCAAGCGCCCATTGCGGATCTCCTCTAAAAAAGCTTGATTATCCCCATCTCCTAAACCGCGACGGCTGCGATTAGCCAACACTGTCCCCAAAACACCGCCCACTAAACCACCGACAATCGCACCGGCTAAAAAACCGCCCGTAAACCCATCTCGCTGACTCATAATCCCCTTTTCTCCTAATAGGTTCCAAAAGCTCGATCGCCGGCATCGCCCAACCCCGGCACGATGTAACCGCGGCTATTTAATCCTTCATCGATAATAGCCGTATAGATGTTCAAGCTGGGATAATTTTGACTCAATTTCTGTAAAGCCGGCGGGGCAGCCACCACGGAAATCAGGCGAATCAGGGCAGGATCAACGCCTCTGCTGGTAATTTCTGCCATTGCTGTTGAAATTGATCCCCCCGTGGCTAACATCGGTTCAAGAATTAAGACTCTTGTGGCCGGATCAAAACTGGCCGGTAATTTATTTAAATAACAACTCGCCTCTAGGGTTTCCTCATTTCTGGCTAAACCGAGATGATAGGTACTAGCTAGGGGTAAAAGACTTTGCGCCCCTTCCAACAGGGCTAATCCTGCCCGTAAAATCGGGACTACGGCCATCGGTACGCTAGGATCGATAAAAGTAGCGGGACATTCCGCTAGAGGGGTTTTAACGCTAGTTTCCAGGGTCGGCAACCATTGCCGGGCTGCTTCGTAGGTTAACCAGCGCCCTAGTTCCGTCATCGCTGTTTTAAACAGTACCGAGGGGGTATTTTGATCGCGCGCGATCGCTAACCAATGCTTAACCAGAGGATGTTCGGGAACATAGACGCGCAGTTGTAAAACCATGAAAACACTAGAACTCGATCGAGGGCTAAACTTTATCTTATCAGCTTTTTTCTCCCCACTTCCCACTCCCCACTTCCCGCTTCCCAACCCCCAAAACAGAGGTTAAAATAAAAGCAAGTCAGAAGCTTGCGAGCGACTTCTGACTTGGCTAATTTTAACGACGACGGGTTCTTTGTCGTCTCCGGGCTACTGCTTTACGCTTTCTCTTTTCTTGAGGGGTTTCAAAAAATTGATGCTTTTTGATATCCGCATAAATTCCCGCTTTCGCTACCTGTCGCTTAAAACGACGCAGGGCTGATTCGATCGCCTCGTTCTGACCAACTACCACTTGGGTCATTAACCTGATTCACCTCCTGTAATTGCTCTCTGCCTAAAAAATGCCAACTTCTCATTATAGCACAATCTAGGGTAAAAAGCGATCCAAGGCGGCCTTTAATTCTTCAATTTCTGTCTCGATACTACCTTCCTGGGCAGCCCGGGCAATACATTCGCTCAGATGTTCGTCGAGAATAATTCTGGCAACGCGATCAATCGCCCCGCGAATAGCGGCAATTTGCATCAAAACTTCGGGACAGGGACGATTTTCCGATACCATCGTCTTGATGCCGCGAATATGTCCTTCGATACGCGAAAGACGGTTAATAATTTGCTTCAGGGAAGCTTCGCTATGGACGTGGGGAGTCCCTTTTGACTCGTGGTCATGGCCCGTCTCGTCGTGGTTGTGAAGGGGGTCGAAAGGGGTAATTTGATTAGTCAAGGGCTTACCGTCAATTCAGTTATACTCTCTAGTGTGCCACAGTTGCGAACCCCAGTCCCTAGGATGGTTTTGTCCGGTTTAAATTTCGGTTTAGGGGTCTTCGGTTTGAAAGAGGGAAGTGGGGAGCAGGTTTTTTAAAGTTCGATTGGGAGTGAGAGATTGAAGCTGGTGATGGGATTTGAACCCGCGACCGGCTGATTACAAATCAGCTGCTCTACCACTGAGCTACACCAGCATTTTTGACCAACCCATTATAACACAAATAGGGCTTGCTGAAAAAGTTTTTCCCGCGGGCAGGGTGTGGGGTTTTAAGCTAAGACCGATTTTAACCGTCTGTCCTTGTTGATCATGTTCATCCCGCTGCTTTCCCTCCCTAGTCCGCGACCGGAAGACTAGGGAGCGATACATAGAGGTTCAATGAGTCAACAGGGATGACCAATAATTAGTTATCAGTGACCATTGACCGTTTAATAAGAGCCAGATTAATCCCCCTATTCCCAAAAGAATAGTCAAGACATAAAACTGTGATTGACCAGAAACATTATACTTTAAGGCACTGCCGCTAAAAATCGTCGCTAAACTGACCAAATTAACCAGACCATCAATAATATAACGATCGAGCCAAGCGGTAATTTTGGACAAGCTGCCCACCGCTAAAACCACGGTAAACTGATAGATGCGATCAAGATAGAAGTCATAAGCGAACAAATCTTGCAGGAATCGCAGGATTAACCCAGTCGGTCTGGCCCAAGCTCGTCTTAACTCTACCGTTAACCCGATAACTAGGCCAATTACTCCAGAGGCCATCAGTAAGGGAAAACCCCAGACAATAGTAAAACTCTGGTTATTAAGGAGAGGATTGGTGAAAGATAGCCAAAAATCCCAACGTAGGGGAATAATCGGGGCCAATAAAGCGATTAAAATCAATGATACCATGGGCAAAGCCATCGGCCAAGCCACTTCCGGGGTGCGATGGGTTTTACTTTGGGTTTGTCCCAAAAAGACTAAACGAAATACCCTGGTGAGATTGACGATGCTAAGACAATTAACAAAGATTAAAACCGCTAATAACCACCAAGGAATCGCCCATTCACCACTTAACCACCGTTTTAACGTCCAAAACATCCCCAGGGGCATTAAAACCGTCATCCCCGCGGAACCCCCTAAAAAAGCCATGGTTGTAGCGGGCATTCTTGCCCAAATTCCCCCCATTTCCGTGATATTTTGGTTACTGGTAGTGAGAATTAATGCTCCTGCGCTCATAAACAATAAAGCTTTTGCGACCGCATGGGAGAATAAAATTAGCAAAGCGATATCCACATGACCTAATCCCACCGCAATAAAGACCAAACCGAGATAGGCACTGGTGGAGTGGCATAAAACCCGTTTAATATCAATTTGGGATAGGGCCATCAGAGAAGTACCGATTGCCGTCATTGTCCCCAACACTATTAAAACATTGGCTGCGATCGGAGATAGGGTAAACACTGGCTGCAGCTTAATTAAAACATAGGCCCCCGCCGAAACCACGATCGAATTCCGCATGATTCCGGCTGGATTTGGTCCCTCCATCGCCTCATCTAGCCACAAATTCAGGGGAAATTGGGCGCATTTACCCGTTGGACCAGCAATAAGGGCTAATCCTAACAAAGTCGCCGTCAGAGGTGGCACAGGGTTATTTACTGCCCAATTTTCTAACTGAGAAAAACTCAATCCTTCTCCGTAACTGGACAGAGCCACCAAACCCATCAATAAAATAATATCGCCGACGCGCTTGGTTAAAAAGGCATCTCGCGCCGCGGTTACTACCAAAGGTTGAGCATACCAAAAACCGACGAGGAGATAGGTAGAGACCGTTAACATCTCTAGGAAAGCGTAACTGAATAGTAGGGAGTCACTGAGGGCAATTCCCCCCAAAGCTGCCTCAAAAAAGCCCATTAAGCCATAAAATCTTGCCAAAGACCAGTCCTTTTCCATGTAGCCAAGGGCATAGATTTGGGCCAGGAGACTGATGAGGGTAATCAGTTCCAGCGTCCCCAAACTGACGGGAGAAAGTTCGATCGAAAGGGATAAACTAAGATCGGCCACTCTTACCCATTCAAAAGCCAGTTTAATCGTCTCTCGATGCCAAATTTGATTAAAAGCGATCGATCCATGTATTAATCCTAAGACGGTCATCAATAGGTTAATATAAGCGGCCGGCCGCGGACCGGTGCGACTAATAATGCCTAAAGACCAAGGCAAGGTTAAAATCGAACCAATTAAGCCATAAATGGGAATTAACCAGCAAGTGTCAAGGAATAAATCTTTCATTCAGGGGGTTATCAGTTATCAGTTATCAGTTATCAGTTATCAGTGATCAGGTTTAAGTTTTAAGTTATCAGGTTTAAGTTTTCAATTTTCAACAAATTTAGGCTCTTTCACTGGTTACTGATTACTGATCACTGATCAACGGCCATAAAAAACTAACACTCGATCGAGAAAGGATCGAGTTTAGTCAATTTAGGTATTTTACCGTTAATCCCGGGATCAGGCTAAATGCGCTGTAATAAAGATTTACCGTGGGAATCGGTGCTACAGGTGGCGAATAATTGGTACTGACGGCTAAGAGCGAGTGCTTGTTCGGTTTCCGGTTGACTCGGTAGCCAGGGTTTGGGATTGCCGTAGGCATAAAAAGCTTCAATACCATCAATGCCCAATTCTACCGCCGCCGCCACTAAATCGGCAGCGGGGCGATGGTAACGAAAGGGATGAGCCAGAACCACTAAAGCCCCCGCTTGCTGTAAACTGTTAATGACTCTAGAGGCTAAAGCCAGATCTCCTTCTGGTTTGGTTCTTTGCAGATAGGGAGTCAAGACGACGTGAGCGGGATCGAAACCATAGCCAAGAATATGCACTTCTGTGTCTAAGAGATTCGCCGTAATTTCTACCCCTGTCCAGAGATGGGGTAGAGAACCCCTTAAATGCTGATTTTCTAGCCAAATTTGTGCTTGTCGATAACCTTCGATCGAGTGATGATCGGTAATTGCTAATCCTTTTAGTCCGATGTCTAACGCTTGTCTCATCAAGTCTTGGGGACTCATTTGACCATCGGAGCAATGGGTATGAAGATGGAAATTGTAATGGTAGGGACAACTATCATAGCCGACATTTGCCCACACCGCTTTCAGGGCGAGGGTATCTTGAGCTAGGGGTGGAATTGTAGCAGAAACGACCATGCAGTATTGAGGAACTTTCCCAAAGATTACAAATTGTTAACAATCAGCATAACAAATACCAAAAAAAATTGGGTAGCTGCTGTTACCGGTAATACTAAATCCTGTCTCAAAGGTATGGGAAAGTGGGGAACTAAGGAAAAGGGGGTAGTGATTCGGTAGTAGTGGTAAGCCATCTTGCTTATCTGGACTGAGTCGTGTAGAACATTTACTAATAAAAATAATTGCTTGATAAATGTTGGGGATTTGCTTTTTATGATTGCTATTTTTATCAATATCTTCTCTTGGATAATTAAACTTTGGTTAAATTACGATGAAGATTTAG
>NZ_SFBV01000243.1:0-2584 GCF_007095585.1 Microcystis sp. M_OC_Ca_00000000_C217Col | reverse complement strand
CACACCTGAAAACAAAAGCGACTACTGGGAAGCTGCCACAACGGGAACAGTGGAAGTGGAAGTTAATCAGGGGATTATATGAAAAGGAGTTCGAGAGAGAACAGATAATTAAACTGTTTTAAATCATCGACAATATGATGACTTTATCCCCTGAATTGCAGTCAAGCTTAGAGAGTAAAATCAAACAATTTGAGGAGGAAAGAACCATGCCTTTAATGAGTAATATGGAGTTACGAGGAATCGAACGCGGTAAGGAAATAGGCAAGGAAATTGGCAAGGAAATCGGTAAGGAAATTGGCAAGGAAATTGGGGTGCTAGAAAAAAGCCGCGATGCCATAAAAACAGTTTTAACCGTGCGGTTTGGACAGATTTCTTCAGAAATTGAAGAGATAATCGCCAAAATGACTAACTCTACTATCTTAGAAGAGCTACTAAAATTAGCAGCTACCGCTAATTCTCTCGCAGAATTTAAGCAGTCTTTGGCAAGAATCCAATAATCTTATCCTAATATCTAGAAAACGGGTTTCTTTGAGAAACCCGTTTTCTGTAAATTTTTGTTATATCCCCCTTGAAAAATTCGGGATTCTTTGCATAAAATAGTCGCATTAATCTTTTGCGGTTAACGTCATGACTTCTACCCTTTTGCCGAGCTTTCCTGCTGTTGACGATGTTTTGTTCAATTTTGCTCAATCTGATGGCTTGAGTCAAGCTAATCAGGTGAATAGTGCGAGAAATCAGCGTTTAACCGCTACTGTAGTTTTCCTCGATGCTGGTGTTAGCGATTATCAAAGTCTCCAAGCTGGGGTAATTCCAGAAGTCGCCACGGTTATTCTCTCTGCCAATCAAGACGGAATCGAACAAATATCCGCTTTTTTACAACAAAATCCCCAGATTACCACCATTCACCTGGTTTCTCATGGTGCGCCTGGGTGCTTATATTTAGGGAATTGTCAACTTAATTTAACAAATATTTACGATTACCGCCAACAGTTACAGAATTGGGCAAAGATTAATCGTATTCTACTGTACGGTTGTCAGGTCGCGGCGGGAGATGCCGGGACAGAGTTTATTAATAAATTATCCCAAATTACTGGGGCGAAAATAGCGGCTTCCAGCGGACGGGTAGGAAATGCAGCCTTAGGAGGAAGTTGGGAGTTAGAGGTGAGTTTCCCGGCGACAAAGGGAGAGAATAAAACCTTTGTTGAAACCTCAGATTTGTCGGATTTGCAGACATCTGGGGTTTTTCAGCCGAATATACTCAACACTTATCAGGGAGTATTTGCCCTCACATTAGTAGGAGTATGGGATAGATTAAGCGTTGCCTATGGGGTGACAGTAGTTGGTAACTATGCTTATGCAGTGGGGGACACTCTGGAGATTATTGATATTAGTAACCCCAGTAACCCGACTTTTAAGGGTAATTATGATATTTATGAGGGTCAAGATGTACAAATAGTCGGTAACTATGCTTATGTCGCTGATGCAGATTCAGGACTGCAAATCATCGACATCAGCAACCCTACAAACCCCACTTTCAAGGGTAATTATAATACTTCTGGCTATGCTGCGGGTGTACAAATAGTCGGAAACTATGGTTATGTAGCTGATGGTTTTTCAGGACTGCAAATCATCGACATCAGCAACCCTACAACTCCCACTCTCAAGGGTAATTATGATACTTCTGGCTATGCTTATGATGTACAAATAGTCGGTAACTACGCTTATGTCGCTGATGGGGGTTCAGGACTACAAATCATCGACATCAGCAACCCGACAAATCCCACTTTCAAGGGTAATTATGATACTCCTGACTCTGCTTATGGTGTTCAAGTAGTCGGTAACTATGCTTATGTCGCTGACTTGGGTTTTCGACTGCAAATCATCGACATCAGCAACCCCACTAACCCTACTCTCAAGGGCAATTATAATACTTCTGGCCAGGCTGATGATGTACAAATAGTCGGTAACTATGCTTATGTAGCTGAGAGGAGTTCAGGACTGCAAATCATCGACATCAGCAACCCAACAACCCCCACCCTCAAGGGTAATTATGATACTTACTATGCTTTGGACGTACAAATAGTCGGTAACTATGCTTATGTAGCTGATCAGAGTTCAGGACTGCAAATCATCGACATCGGCAATCCGACCAACCCCATTTTCAAGGGTAATTATGATCCTTCTGACTATGCTAATGATGTACAAATAGTCGGTAACTATGCATATCTTGCTGATGGTGGTTCAGGACTACAAATCATCGACATCAGCAACCCAACAACCCCCACTCTCAAGGGGAATTATAATACTTCTGGCGATGCTTTGGGTGTACAAATAGTCGGTAACTATGCCTATGTAGCTGATGGTTTTTCAGGACTGCAAATCATCGACATCAGCAACCCGACCAACCCCACTCTCAAGGGTAATTATAATACTTCTGGCTATGCTGTAGGTGTACAAGTAGTCGGTAAGCTAAAACGCACTTAAACCACCTAAAATAGAAATAGTAACTTGAGAAAAATTCTACTTATGCCAGCTAAAGATTTCCTAGATGTAGAAGAAAAGAAAAACTTACAAAAAGCTCTTA
>NZ_SFBV01000242.1:0-5409 GCF_007095585.1 Microcystis sp. M_OC_Ca_00000000_C217Col | reverse complement strand
TATCAGTTATCAGTTATCAGTTATCAGTTATCAGTTATCAGTTATCAGTTATCAGTTATCAGTTATCAGTTATCAGTTATCAGTTATCAGTTATCAGTTATCAGTTATCAGTTATCAGCTTTTTTCTCCTGCTCCCATATCCCCATCTCCCCCCGCAACGCGCATGAAGTGGTCTCCCCATCTCCCCAATTCATAATTCATAATTCATAATTCCCAACCCCTAATTGACTAACAAGAGGTTAAATACTATGTCTAACAACAATTCTGAACGAGTAGTGCGTCGTGGTCGAGTTTTTCCGGAGATTCAATCTACCGAGGAAGAAAAGGCCAAACATCGCGCCCGACAATTAGAATTTTATCATCGTTGTTGGCCGATTTTTCAGAGTTTACAGCCCCGGTTAATGAAACATTATTATGGTTGGTACATTGCGATCGAACCCGATAGCGGCGATTATTTTATCGATCCCGACAAAGAAGTGGCCAGTAAAAAAGCAAGGGCAAAATATCCCGACAAAATCCATCATATCTTTGGCATTAATGAAACTGGAGTTAGTGGCAGAATATGATGGAAGGGAGATTTGGAGAAAATGGTCAAATTTATTTTGATATCGATTTAGTCAGCCCTAATGGTCTGGTGTTACCTGTAGAAGCTATGCTAGATACTGGTTTCACGGAGTTTTGTGTTATGAATGACCAAGATGCTCGCAGTCTTGAATGGCCATTTTTAAACCAAGATAAGTTACGCACTGCCCAAGGAGAAGCATTTTTTGATATATATTTAGGCAGAGTAAGAATTGATGGTCAGGAATACGAAATTCCCGTCTTTGCAGGGGAGGCAATTCAGGAGATTTTGTTAGGTTCCCAGTGGCTCAAACAATTTATCTTAGTAGCTAATTATCAACAAACACAGGTGACATTAGGATAATGACAAAAAAGGCGATTATTTTACTTTCTGGGGGATTAGATTCAGCGACAACAGCAGCGATCGCTTTAGCTGCTGGTTATCAATTAATCGCCCTTTCCTTTCGTTATGGACAAAGACACGAGCGGGAATTAGCAGCGGCGAAAAAAATTGCTAATTTCCTCGATATTAAAGAACATCATCTGATCGAAGTCAATCTATCTTTGTGGGGAGGTTCCGCTTTAACGGATCAATCTATTGCTATTCCCCAAGAGGGAATTAACCCGAATATTATCCCGATTACCTATGTGCCGGGGAGAAATACAGTTTTTATTTCGATCGCTCTTTCTTTAGCAGAAGCAAGGGAAGCGGAGGCGATATATTTAGGAATTAATGCGGTGGATTATTCCGGTTATCCCGATTGTCGTCCCCAGTATTTAGAGGCCTTTCAAACTTTAGCTAATTTATCATCGAAAGCGGGTTTAGAAGGGAAAGCACCCCAATTAATTGCCCCTTTGGTGATGGATAGTAAGGTAGATATCGTCCGTCGTGCCGTTAGTTTAGGGGTTCCCATTGCTGATACTTGGTCTTGTTATCAAGGAGAAGTTGAACCCTGCGGTTTATGCGATTCCTGTCGCATCAGAGATCAGGCTTTAATTGAGGCCGGTTATCCCGAATTAGCCACTCCCCTGTTGAAACAGTCGGGGAAAATAGGGAGGATAGTGAAAAATGGAGATAATCTAGGCAATTAAATGTTCAATAAGGATTTTACTGCCGATTAATATTAAAACTAAACCGCCGAGAATTTCCACCTTTTGGCTAAATAAATTACCGAATTTATGCCCGATAAAAACAGCTATAAAACATAAAGCAAAGGTAATAGAACCGATGACAGTGCAAGCTAAAAGTAAGGGAGTTTTAATCATCGATAAACCCAAACCAACTACTAAAGCATCGATGCTAGTAGCGATCGCTAATCCGATTAAAGTATAGGAATCTAGAGGATTAAATTTTTTTTCCTCGTCATCATTTTGAACAGCTTCGTAGATCATTTTACTGCCGATCGCCCCTAAAATAATAAAAGCGATCCAGTGGTCAAAAGAGGCGAGGAAATCGCGACAAGTTAGACCAATACCCCAACCGATCATCGGCATAATCGCTTGAAATCCCCCAAAAAACAAAGCAATTTTCAAAGCCTTATTAACATGAATATGACGAATCATCAGGCCACTGGTCAGAGAAACGGCCACGGCATCGGCGGCTAATCCCACGGCTACAAAGGAAATGGTCAAAAGTTCGAGTGAAGTAAACATCTATATTTGTTTATCCTTATAATTTCCCCTTATCTTAACTAATTTTTCCCCAAAAAACTTTCATATTTATCTCATGATCCTCTCATTTATCAGTAGGTAGGCGTTAAAAGTTGTCAGATCCCCCCGCCTATCGGCACCCCCCTTATCAAGGGGGGCAGGGGGGATCGAACCTAAAATCCATTTTTAATTTAATTATAACCAGCTACTTAATTAGTGAGAGGATCGAATTGAAAACGTTTAAAAGCATATTACTGGTTCCTCACCGATCGCCTGCACCTGATCGATCGCTTCTGGGGTAAAACTGATGATATCCTCAGCTTATAGGACTTTTGCGCCCGCTACTGCGATTTTATCAGGAAATTCAGCCGTAGGAGTCCGACTAACCGGTTTTCGGAGTTAACCAACCAATGCTGCTGTTTCATAAATTCCCCCGAATTTTTTCCCAGACAAAGTTAAGGAAGATACCTTTTTCCCATCATCGATCATCCCATCTGCTTTTAAGGTGGCTAACGCTACCATATAGGAAAAGTGCCAAGTAAAAAATCATGATAATTTCGAGAATTACCGGAGAATGAGGTGGGAGAGAACGGTGATAAAATTAGCTAATTGACTCCCCTAACTTAAACACCCCATAACCGCTCACCGAAAACATGGCTGACTTTTTTAACACCTATGGTTTTTTAATTGTTTCAATGATATTTGGAGCCAGCTTAGGCCTTTCAGTTTATCTGCCCTTAATGGCCGGTCAATTATCCTTAGCAACCCCCGGTTTTTACGCTTTAGGTGGTTATGTGGCTGCCATTCTTTCCACGAAAGTTTTTACTAATACCGGTAGCAATTATCCCCTGGCTTTGGTCTTTTTAGAAATGTTAATTGCTGGCATTATTGCGGGAATATTAGCCATAGTTTTAGGTATTCCTGTTCTCCGTTTGCGAGGTATTTATTTAGCTATTGCCACGATCGCTTGGGTAGAAATTTTGAGAATTATTGCCCTTAATCTCGAGATAACCGGCGGTGCGGTCGGTATTTTTGCCATTCCCCAACCTTTCACCACTCAATTAGCCTACCTTTGGCTGGCTTTGCCCCTCTTATTCCTAACTATGCTGTTTCTCTACCGGTTAGAAAACATCAAAATTGGTCGGGCATTTAATGCCATTCGTGCCGATGAATTGGCCGCTGCGTCCATGGGAATTAATCCCACCTATCACAAAGTTTTATCCTTCACTTTCGGGGCGGTTTTAGCGGCAGTTGTGGGAGCGGTAAGCGCCCATTTTCTCAATACTTGGAATTCTCGTCAGGGAACTTTTGATGCCAGTATTATTTTCTTGGCTTTCGTTTTAATTGGTGGTTCAAGAACTTTTGTCGGGCCGGTGGTGGGAGGCATTGTTTTAACTGCTTTGCCCGAAGTTTTACGCGCCCTCGGTGGCGTGAATGGTTTACCAATTTGGTTAGGTAATTTCTTGCGCGATGGTCGTTTGATTATTTTTGGAATTTTAATTGTTTTGGGAACTATTTTTTATCCCCAAGGCTTAATTACACCTGAATTAATCAAAAAACTAATGCCTTTTAAAAGACGTTCCTCTCTTAGTCAAGTTGATTCCTAATTACAGTGATCAGTGATCAGTTATCAGTGATCACTGATCAGATTTTAGTTTTCAGGTAATTGATTACTGTTTACTGTTCACAGCAAAAAACTCCCCAGTCCCTACTCCTGTCTCCTAACCCACCCTGCTGATACGGATATCCCCCTTCCGGCTAATGTAAAGAAAACGTTACAGCCGTAGGTTGGGTTGAGCTATTATTATTGAGCAGGTATTACCAATCGGCTCAAAAGGCGAAACCCAACCAAGATTGTGAAAATATTCCAGGAAGTTGTTGGGTTTCCTTGGGTCAACCCAACCTACGAGTTTTACTGAATGAAGGGGCATTTATGGTATTTTTAGAAACAATTTAGCCAGCTTTTGTGGTTTCTTTTTCGGTAGATTGGGAAGGTTTTAGTTTGCGTTTGAAGAAAATACCATACAAGATCATGTTATCGCACTAAGGGAAAATTTTATAAATTTCTTGGCGATGAGCAACTCGTTGATAGATAATGGTTTGATGATTTGACCTCTCCCCCAACCCCTCTGGGAGCAGGAGAGGGGAGTTAGTCTGGATTCATTGGTAGCCTTATTCGTCTTCGTTTCTTAAAGGTATAATTCCTTTAAGAATCTTTCCTCTAATAATCAAATAGGCAGGAAAACAATACACCCAAAGTAGAAATACAAACAAAAAAACTGACCATGAATTACCAAATGATGGTACGAATGATCCTGTAATTTTATACTTATGAAGTTCTATTCTATGGGAATCAATTGCTGCCCAAAGTGCTGTCACTAAGACAACTCCACCCATGATAGAAATTCCTGTAATCTTGTCAAGACCAATGACAACAACCAAAATCAACAATGTTAGTAAAAGTGAATTTCTCCAACCCATAATGAATATTAATCTTTTTAGTAGTGTTTCTATCGAATCGAGATAGACTCGCGCATCCTTGCCCATGCCATTGTTGAAATTGCGGGTAGTGCGATCGCTTCTTCGTAGCTAGGTAAAGCAACACCCCAACCCAACACCAAAGGGAGATAGCGGAAGCATACACACTACCCCCACAACTGTAGCAAAAGTTACAATTTAATAAATCTTTATATTCTTCTCCCTAGCTTAGGGATTCACAGGGGAAAGAGTTTCAGGTATTTTCCCCTGTTTTACTGCTTCTCAGGCGACCTATCGCCTTCCGTGAGGGATTGTGGCGCGGTGTGTCAGATTCGGTAATAGGGTTCAAAATTTCGCTAACCGCTACTTGAGCCATAGCGTTTTCCCTTAAGCAGAATTCACGCCGCCTCCAGTTCATAATGCAATACCAGAAGCTCATCAGAGCAACTCGATTCGCAATTGGCGGCCTATCACAGAAGCCGCCCCTCGGCTGATGTAAAAGATGACCCGTGCGATGCGCCCGCCAGTAGGGGCAATTCATGAATTGCCCCTACTCCCCACCTTCTGTTGTCTTTGTCCTCTAGTGTTATCAGAGTGATAAATTCTTGACATCCTCACCGCCGTAAACGGACGGTGATTCCCAAACCTCACGATTTAGGTTTCTGCTTCTTTCCCTTGCGGGGTTCCGCACCTGCCTGAACAGATTTACTCTGTTCTGGT
>NZ_SFBV01000241.1:0-9965 GCF_007095585.1 Microcystis sp. M_OC_Ca_00000000_C217Col | reverse complement strand
TGATAATTGACCACTGTTGCATTTGGTAAATCGAGGAGTTGATCAAAATTTATCCACATAACCCACCTCCTGTTCTGTGTTACTATTATACCATGCTCACACAGAACCTAGAAGAGCCACCTTTTGGGGCTTTAGATGCTTTAACTAAGCGAAAATTACAACAGGAAGTGCTGAAAATTTGGGAGAGTCACCGGCAAGCGGTGATCATGATTACCCATGATGTAGATGAGGCAATTTTCATGTCCGATCGCATTGTTTTAATGACCAATGGGCCCCATGCTAATATCGGTGAGATTTTAACAGTGCCTTTTCCCCATCCCCGGGAGCGTCACGCCATGAGAGAAACTCAAGAATATTATGATTTAAGAAATCATGCTCTCGATTTTCTGGAGCGTTATTTTACGGCAGATGAATAGGCGGTAAAAAAGTCAGATAATATCTGTAGGGGCAAGGCATTCGGATAGGAAATCTACGGTTTCAGCGATAGGTTATTGCCCGAATGCTTCGCCCTTTTTCTATTAAGATGGGGACAGGGTAGCCAATTCTAAGGCTAAAGGATCAACCCGGCGTAAATTTGCCCCTAATGCTCTTAATTTACCCTCTAAATTATCGTAACCTCGATCGAGGTGATGGAGTCCCTGCACAATAGTAGTCCCCTGGGCCGCCAATCCCGCCACCACCAAAGCTGCCGAAGCGCGTAGATCCGTGGCCATCACCGGCGCCCCGGAGAGGAAAGGCACACCGCGCACTAAAGCCACATTTCCTTTGACCTTGATATCTGCTCCCAGACGCTTTAATTCGGCCACATGACGCAGACGATTTTCAAAAACCGTCTCATTAACTACGCTACTGCCCTCGGCTAAAGTTAATAGAGCCATAAATTGGGCCTGCATATCCGTGGGAAACCCGGGATAGGGTAGGGTTTCGATATCGGTGGCTTTTAAGTCTCTAGGGATAATCCGGAGACGATTAGGATCATCTTCCACCACTTCCGGACCGATTTCGTGCAGTTTGGCAATTACCGAAGCTAAATGGCTGGGAATCACGGGATAAAGACTAATTTCTGAGCGGGTAATCGCCCCGGCTATCAGTAAAGTCCCGGCTTCAATGCGATCGGGAATGATATTGTAATCGGTACTGTGCAGACGGGAAACTCCCTCAATGACAATTGTATTGGTTCCGGCACCGCGAATTTTTGCCCCCATGGAAACACAAAAATTGGCCAAATCAATCACCTCTGGCTCCTGGGCCGCATTACCGAGAATGGTTTCCCCGAACGCTAAAGTCGCCGCCATCATTAGGGTTTCCGTCGCTCCCACACTGGGATAATCCAGATAAATATTCGCCCCTTTCAGACGACCATTCCCTTTAACGCGGGCGTGTACCATGCCGCCATCAATTAATACATCTGCACCCATTGACTGTAGGCCTCTAACGTGCAGATCCACTGGTCTGGCCCCAATGGCGCAGCCACCGGGGAGGGGAACTTTTGCTTCTCCTAAACGGGCTAAAATCGGTCCGATGGCAAAAAAACTGGCTCGCAACTGGGAGACGAGATCGTAGGGCGCTTGAGCTTGTTTGAGGTCTCTGCCATTAATCTCTAGTCTATCTCCGGTGCGACGGACTTGCACGCCCAAAGCCGAGAGAATTTGACTCATCCGCTCGATATCGGCTAGAGCAGGTACATTACTAATCTGGCACTCGTCGGAGCAGAGTAAAGCTCCCGCCATAATCACTAGAGCGGCATTTTTGGCACCACTGATCTTAACTTCACCCTTGAGAGAGTGACGACCTTGAATTTCTAAATAGGGATGCTCGGTATCGATGGTCATAGGATCATTCATTTATCTTAGTTGGGAGTCTTGGCTAAGGAAAGCTTTGGTAAAATTAGACTGCATTTTATCAGATTTTTGAACGAATTATCGGTGATTCTACCCTGAAAAACGATTTTTGTCTTAATTATCTCAACTATCTTGACTTATGGATTGTCCGATAGTATAATAGGAGATTGTGAAAGAAAAATGCGGAACTGGCGGAATTGGTAGACGCGCTAGATTCAGGTTCTAGTGTCTGCAAAGACTTTCGGGTTCAAGTCCCGAGTTCCGCATTATCTCCCTCAAAACGTAGTTATTTAGGGCAGCCCTAGCGGGGTGAAAAATACGATTGGCTATGATTAGCAGTGTTCAAAACCCTTTAATCAAGCAAATTCGCAAGCTACACCGCACTAGAGAGCGACAGGAGCAGAATTTGTCCTTAATTGAGGGAACGCACTTACTAGAGACGGCTTTAGCGGTGAATTGTTCCCTAGAGACGGTCTGTTATACTGAAAAGTGGCAGCAAAGACAGGCAGAATTAGCAGAAAAGTTTCAAAATCAGGCGAAACGAGTCGAGATAGTTTCCCCGGAAGTTCTCGCTTCCCTAGCAACAACGGTTAATCCCGATGGTGTGATTGCCACTATTTCCCGTCATCACCTTCATCCAACCCCCCAAAATCCGCTACAATTGGGCTTAGTTTTGGAAAGATTGCAGGATCCGGGTAATCTCGGCACTATTATTCGCACTGCCGTGGCTACGGAAGTACAGGGTATCTGGTTAAGTCTCGATAGCGTCGAAATCGATAACCCGAAAGTGATCCGCAGTTCCGCCGGGGAATGGTTTCGATCGCCCCTAGTGGTAGAATCGGATTTATCGGCTTTAGTGAAAAAATATCAAGCACAGGGGGTAAAAGCGATCGCGACTTTACCCACAGCCACCAAAAACCACTGGGAGATTGATTTTACCCGTCCGACTTTAATATTATTAGGCAATGAAGGGGCTGGTTTATCACCCCAATTAGCGACTTTAGCCGATGAAACGGTGAAAATTCCCCTCTTTGGAGGTGTGGAATCTTTAAATGTTGCGATCGCTACTGCTGTCATCCTCTACGAAGCTAGAAGACAATTATCCTACAGTAGGGTGGATTAGCGTCAGCGTAATCCACCGTTAAACCAGACAAGAATTAGAGATTTATGTATTCTCGTTTTCTGTCTCCCAATCTAAATTATCTAGCATCTTCAACAATAAATTAATGAATACGATAATTTCTCCACCCTCCTCTGGTTTAGGATCGATGAATCGATGAGCGTAACGGTTACGAAAAAGCTTCATTGTACCCGAATATAAATCACGGTATGCCTCTAATTCTTCTGATGGAAGCTTATCTTTTTGTAGAGATTTATTGCTTCCAAAAATTAGGTTAACAATACCATTACCCGTGGCTTTTTGATTAATATTATCTATATTTCCCAGTTTCCTCATGCGGTCTTCTAAAACCACTGTCGCATTGCGAATCGCAGTATCCCACGCTTTTGGATTATCTCCACCCGCACTCACAGAAAAACGGACTCTCTCCCATAGTTCGCAGTCTAAATGTTCAACTTCAGTCAAGGGAATTAGATGACGAATAGCCGAGCGATTGGGTTCAGCAAAGTTAGAATCAACCGCTTCATAAGCTTTTTGTGTTAGAGCGCACTTGTATTCATCCGAGGCTATTGTTTGCAAATTAATATAACCAGATTTTTCTAATCCACCGAGCGTTGGGAATTCGACCTCAGGACAGCTATCAGAACCCGTGTAATTTGGCCAACTAGGACCTCCGAAAACCTGACAACCCCACAAAATATTGTCCTCGGCGGGAAAATCACCAGCCAGTACTCCTTTAACTATCCATCGCAAAAGGTTTTGGTTCTTCGGTTTGTGGCGATTTTTGTCAATTGTTTTTGATCTAGAGCGAACTAATCAATTAAATCTCTTGCCAGATAAGGATTTAGTCGATTTATGCCCCCCTATCGAACCATACCAAGTAACGAAGAGCCAAGGTTTTTTTGTTTTTCTGTTAAACTCATATTTACACCTCGAAAGGTAAATAACAGTACTATTATACTATGTAGTTTTGATTTTCGTAACGGGAATTTGCTAAAACCGACATCTATATAGGGTCTGCTGAAAAAGTACGGGCCGATGAAGACGCAAGGTTTTGAACGACGATTCTCTCAAAATCTTGCACCTGTGAGAGCAAAACAGAACCCTAAAACCCTTACCTCGTCTATATTTCACATTTATTCAGCAAGCCCTATATAAATCCCTCGGATAGGTGAAACTGTTTCTATGAATAGTGAAATTTGAGACAGTCAACCAATTTTTTAAGTAGGGAGGCACAATTATTTGTAGGATGGGTTAGCGGTAGCGTAACATAATCGGGCGTTGGGTTTCATGCTTCAACCCAACCTACGTTCTATGAATAGTGAAAGTGGACATCAAGAGTTGAGTCAGAAACTAGGAGCAGATTTTTATTTTGCTACTCCTTATCATTCTTGGGAGAGGGGATTAAACGAGCCTACTAATGGACTGTTAAGACAATTTTTTCCCAAGGGAACGAATTTTAAAATCCTTAAGCCAGAGGAGGTGGAAAGAGCCGTAAACTTGATTAACAATCGTCCTCGAAAATGTCTTGACTATCGTAGCCCGAATGAGGTATTCTATGAAGGTAGATCAGACAGTAATGCAATTCAGACTTGAATTGGCCGATGATGGTAATCTGACAACATTTGGCGATGACGGTTGCCAAGGGGTTTTCACTAATCTCGATGGACTTCGTTACCCTAAAAAATCCTGTATTTTTTAACAAGTCAGACTAAATCTTTCAAGGAGGACTTTAAAAATTGCCTTGGCATAAGTTGCTATTTGAGAGATAAAAATATAGAAGCAGCTGATTATTTACTAACCTACTTTTTTTAATTTTTAACGGGTTAGGACTGAGATATACTGAAATGGTTGCTTATAGATCACTACTATGGGACGTTTAGCGCTGATCAGCGTGACTGACAAAACCGGAATAGTTGACTTTGCCCGTCAGCTAACAGAAGAATTTGATTTTGAAATTATTAGCAGTGGAGGAACCGCCAAAACGCTCCAATCGGAGGGAATTCCCGTGATTAAAGTGGGAGAATATACAGGATCTCCTGAAATCTTGGGCGGAAGGGTGAAAACTCTCCATCCTCGCATCCATGGCGGTATTTTGGCTAGACGGGATTGGCAGTCAGATTTAGCGGAAATGGAGGCTAATCAAATTCGTCCTTTTGATTTGGTGGTGGTTAATCTCTATCCCTTTGAACAGACGATCGCTAATCCTGATGTTACCACCGCTCAGGCGATCGAACAAATCGATATTGGCGGTCCGGCGATGTTACGCGCCTCGGCTAAAAATTTCGCCCATTTGACTGTCATCAGTAACCCGAAGTATTACGAGCAGTATTTAAGCCAATTACGGCAAAATAACGGCGAAATCTCCCTGGAATTCCGTCAAAAAATGGCGGGGGAAACCTTCGCTTTAACCAATGCCTACGATGGAGCGATCGCATCCTATTTCGCCAGCTTAAACGGGGAAACGACGCGCTTTAATTTGGCGGGAAATGCCCTGCAAACCCTGCGTTACGGCGAAAATCCCCACCAAAGCGCCACTTGGTATGGTAGCGGTACAATGGCTCAAGGTTGGGGAAAAGCGACCTTATTACAGGGAAAAGAACTAAGTTATAACAATTTAGTCGATTTAGAAGCAGCCCGCCGTTTAATCGTCGAATTCGGCAGGGAAGAACCGGCCGCCGCTATCTTGAAACACACTAATCCCTGTGGAGTGGCGATCGGTGGTAGCTTAGTGGAAGCTTATGCTAAAGCTTTTCATGCCGATGCTATCTCGGCTTTTGGGGGTATTGTTGCCCTAAATCAAGCCATAGATGAAGCAACCGCTAAAGAATTAACGAAAACCTTCCTAGAATGCGTGGTTGCCCCCGATTGTAGCCCTGAAGCCCGGGATATCCTCGCTAAAAAGTCAAAAGTGCGGATTTTATTGCTGCCGGATTTAAGCAGGGGAGAAAAACAAACAGTAAAAGTTATCGCTGGCGGTTTTCTAGTACAAGCGGCCGATGACGTGGTAGAAACCCCGGATGAGTGGCGAGTGGTGACAGAAAAACAACCTACCCCCGCACAATTAGCGGAATTACTGTTTGCTTGGAAAGTATCTAAGCACGTTAAATCTAACGCTATTGTGGTGACAAAAAATCAAACTACTTTAGGCGTTGGTGCGGGACAAATGAATCGCGTTGGTTCGGTAAAAATTGCCCTTGAACAAGCAGGGGAAGCTGCTAAAGGTGGCTATTTAGCTAGTGATGGCTTTTTCCCCTTTGATGATTCTGTTCGCACGGCGGCCCAGTTTGGTATCGAGGCAATTGTTCAACCCGGAGGTTCTTTAAAAGATCAGGATTCGATTAATGCCGCTAATGAGTTAGGTTTAATTATGGTCTTAACAGGCATTCGTCATTTCTTGCATTAATACAAGGTTAGGGTGTGTTATTGCTTAAATTAACGCACCCCAACCAGTTATTAATTAGGGTTTGCTGAATAAATGTGAAATGTAGGCAAGGTAAGGGTTTTGTGGCTTTTCTGGCGAAACAGGTGCAAGATTTTGAGAGAATCGTGCTTCAAAACCTTGCGTCTTCATCGGCCCGCGTCCTGTAGGGGCGAAGCATTCGGGCAATAACCTATCGGTGAAACTGGAGATTTTCTATCCGAATGCTTCGCCCGTACTTTTTCAGCAAGCCCTAATTATCGGTTAATTTCCCCTATTCAATAGTTTTAAATTTCCCAAAAGCGCGAGTATGTCCAGCTTTTGGGGAACAAAGAAAATAGTGCTATATTTGGCTATTTATTTAGGTCATTTCCTCAAATGCTTTGGACAAAAATTGACCATACTTGGCGATTAATGTTTCCTCTCCAACCATTAAAAGTGTCAAAATAATAGTAAAGTTTTGTGACAAAGTGCAGTCAGATATAAGAATCTTTGCTAGAACTCCAGGACGAAATATGAACAACGAACCTACTTCGAGCAACTCTCATCAGACTCCCCATTGATAGCGATGTATTAGAGTGGTTTAAGTCTCAAGGGCGTGGCTATCAAACACAGATCAATCAATTGCTACGAGCGTATATGGAGGCACATCAATAACAGGCAGATTCATGTTTTTGTATTTGAAAACAAGGATTGCAGCGGCATAACAAGGGATTTACCATACTTTATTAGACTGAAAACCGCTATAACAAATCACCGCACCCGAAATAATAGTAAAATTTTGTGACAAAGTGCAGCCAGATACAAGGATCTTTGCCATAATTCTGGAAAGCTTCTATGATAAGTCTCCTTAAAAGGAGATTGTTGGCAGTAAGCTAATCTGGCTAACAGGCTTTTGAGTGTGATCTGGGGGAAGTTTCTTGCGATTGCGCCTAAATGGAGTGACATACAGAAAGTTGACCCATATCGTTACTCTGAAGAGTGTTATACAGAGAGTTTCCGTATAATTAACAGTTATGCGGCAACCCTCGAATAACAGTACCTACATAGAGTTAAAAGCCATGACTAGAATTCGAATTGAGCTGGTTGATGTATATTGCCGTGACACTGAGGATGTTACTGGTGCAGATGAATTTTACATCTTGGGTGGTGTCGGTTCTTACTCAAAATTAGGAGCGACAGGCGATGATCTGAAAATTCGCCCAGTCTTGACTGTTCCTATTAAAATTAACGACAAGCAGCGCAAACCATTTGGTAAAGGGGGCGGTATTATATTTGATGATGACGTACCTGAAAACAACACTTTGTACATTGCCTTGGCTGGATATGATGAAGACGCAAACAAAGACTGGTCAAAGCATGGTGAAATGGTGACGAAAGTGGGAAGTGCCATATCTGCGGGCTTAAAAGCGGTTCCCTATCCCCCTGCCCAAATTACGGGAACAATTCTTCCGCTTGCGATTGCGGGTGTAGGACTCGCAATGATGCTGGATAAAGATGATGAATTGGGACAACTCAAGCGTGATTTGCCAGTTTCAGCAATTTCCAGTGGGAGCCACGCCCAGTTTTGGACTCTCCGAAAAAAAGGAGGATGGTATTCGAGTTGGGATTACACCGTGACCTATCGAATTCACAAGGGATAATATAGCCGTAGGGTGCGTTCCCTAATCTGGATCCTACTGCTCCACTGATCGATTTTGGGGAACGTACCATGCACATTGATTGAAGCTATGAGTTTAAGTGCGATGCTGAAGGCACTGGGTAGCAGTACGCCATCGCTGTAGCAACGTGGAGGCTAGAATATATTAAGCCCTATACGTTAGATGTTGTATATGACTGAACGACTTGAGCAGGTGATCGCCCAATTACAAACCTTGTCAACCGATCAACAGGACGCGATCGCAACCCTAATTTTGGCAGAACTCGAAGAAGAAAAGCGATGGAATGACTCCTTTGCCGGCTCACCAAACTTGCTGGCTAAACTAGCAGCCGAAGCAATGGCAGAACATCGATTGGGCAAGACTCAAGAATTAGACCCAGAAACGTTGTGAAGTCTTGTACCACTGCTCGTTTTCGGGAGATGTTTGCAAATCTTCCAAAACCGATTCAAGAGCAGACCCGTAAAGCGTATCGGCAATTCAAAGAAGACCCAAGCTATCCCAGCTTGCGATTCAAGAAAGTCCATCCAAAGCTGCCCATCTATTCTGCACGCATCAATAGGGATTATCGTGCTGTCGGTCAATTAGAGGATGATACGGTGATTTGGTTCTGGGTTGGTTCCCATACAGAGTACGATATGCTGCTGGAGCAATTGTAGTGCGATGCTGAAGGCACTACGCCATTGCCCTATGTAGCTTAAAGCTTGAGAGCCAACTAACAAAGATATGCCCAGAGGTGGGTTAGTCATCTATCGGATTAAAATGTAAAGAAAATAATCACTTATACTTCAATCTAATATCCATCCTATGCAAATTACCCTCAACCTTGATGAATCGCTTCTCAAGGAAGCCTTTCAACTGACTAACCTCACCACCCAAGAGGAACTAATGAATCTTGCTCTACAAGAATTCGTAAAATCCCGCCGTAAGAAAAACCTTCTCGACCTTGCCGGACAAATTCAATTTGCTCCAGATTTTGATTATAAAGCCCTACGTGAAACTCGTCATGTTGCTGATTGACACATCTGTGTGGATCAGCGTCTTCCGCGATCGCAGTGGTCAAGTTCGCCAGCAACTGGAAACGTTAATTGCAAATCGTGAGATTTTACTCACCCGCTTTACCCAGCTTGAACTGCTTCAAGGGAGCTTAAACGAGCAAGAGTGGACAATCCTCTCTACTTACCTCGAAGTGCAGGATTATGTTGAACTCAGTCCTTCTTCCTGGCAAGCGGCTGCACGTATTTACTATGATCTGCGTCGTCAAGGATTGACTGTTCGCAGCCCAATTGATTGCTGTATTGCTCAAGCGGCACTGGAAAATGATCTGCTTCTGATTCACAACGACCGTGATTTTGAAACCATTGCTCAAGTGCGATCTCTTCAAAATCTCCGTTTTCAGCCCTAGGGTGCGTTCCCTAATGGGGGTCCTACTGCTCCACCGATCGATTTTTGGGAACGCACCATGCCCATTGATTGAAGCTGTGAGTTTAGTTGCGATGCCGAAGGCACTGGTTGGTCTATCGGCGCGTTACGAGGGCAAGCCTAATCGTAATCAAATTCAGAATGGTACAGTCACACGAAGGTGGTATTGGAACAGTGGAAGGGTCTGAAACCCCGTCGTTCTACGACGGCTTTACTGTTAAATATGAGCATCGTTTACGAAATATATGCTAAAATGTGAGGTATGGAAAAAGCCTATTCGTTTCGATTTTACCCCACACCCGAACAAGAGTCGCTATTGCGGCGCACTTTGGGCTGTGTAAGATTGGTTTACAACAAAGCTCTCCACGAACGAACACAAGCTTGGGGTGGTGATTCGGTAGTAGTGATGGCGGCTTAATCCTTTGCTTTGCTGTGCATTGTAGTCATGGATAAAATACCAAAGGGTTCCCCAACGTGATTCTCCATTTTTTTAGAGAAAGATA
>NZ_SFBV01000240.1:0-17799 GCF_007095585.1 Microcystis sp. M_OC_Ca_00000000_C217Col | reverse complement strand
TGATAACTGATAACTGATAACTGATAACTGATAACTGATAACTGATAACTGATAACTGATAACTGATAACTGATAACTGATAACTGATAACTGATAACTGATAACTGATAACTGATAACCTTTTTACTTTTTACTTGCCAAAAGGGTGTGCCAGAGAAGGGGATGACTGCGGGGACTGCTGTAGAACAATAAATCGATTAATAATTTCCAGGCTAGGGAAGCAAGGCTAGAATCGCTGAGATTATTTTCCGATATTTCTGGGTATTTTAAGCGAAAATTATCGATATAATTGCCCAAAAGCGTGGTTTTGACCGGTTCTTCTCCTTGAGTTCCCACTTGTTCCAAGAGAATTACGGCGCGACGGATTAACTCTTGCTTTTTTTGGGCGAGATGACAGAGGAGGAGAACTAGAGAACGGATGTCCGCGAGGGAAAGTTTTGACTGGGGTTGCCAGTAGTGGGCAACTAGGCGATCGCTTGTATCCAGATCTAAGGCTAATTCCTGGGCTGCTTGGGTGATAGAATCGGAGTCTAAATTAGCTAGAGAGACTAAAGCAACCAAAATCAGGTTTAAATAGCTATTAATACTCTCTAACTGCTCGTTACTGGGTGAGATAGCTAGGGGTAAATCCTCACCCGTGGAGGACTCGGCAGACTGAGGCATAGTCAAGGACATAGATAAAAGGAATTGCCAGCAGAAAAACTTGGGTTTAGGAGAAAAAATCACTGGTTCTAAAGTGTAATAATAATTGAGATTGTTCTTTTCTTGCACCTCCGCTCACCGATTGCCTCCCACCCAATGAGTTTAGAATCCGCTACCGATGAAGTCATTAAGCAAAATTTAGAACAATTTCTAATTGTTTTGTCCGTTTCCCTGAGTGTGGCTACGGTTTCGAGGATTTTTAGCTGGTTTCGCCAAATTCCTTACACCCTATTGTTAGTGATAGTCGGTTTAGGTTTAGCTTTCATCGATATCCGTCTGGTGAACCTATCCCCCGAACTGATTCTAGAAATTTTTCTGCCCCCTTTGCTATTTGAAGCCGCTTGGAATACCCGCTGGCGAGATCTGAAGGATAATTGGATTCCCGTCAGTCTTTTCGCCATTGTCGGCGTAATTATCTCGATTTTCGGGGTTGGTTTTACCCTAGATGAATTGACCAATTTACCCCTATTTACGGCATTATTAGTGGGTGCGAGCCTTTCTTCTACGGATCCCGTCGCTGTTGTCGCTCTTTTTCGCGAATTGGGGGCCAGTAAAAAACTCACCGTGCTTTTGGAAGGGGAAAGCTTATTTAATGATGGGGTCGCTGTCGTCGCTTTTGCTCTTTTGGTGGAAATTCCCCTCGGCGCTAGTGGTCTATCCTTAGAGACAACCATTAGCCGGATTGCCGCTTTTATCGGTATCGGGGTGGCAGTGGGTTGTTTAGTGGGTTTTGGTATCTCCTATCTGACTCAACGTCTCGATTTACCCCTAGTGGAACAGTCTTTAACTCTTGTGTCCGCTTACGGTGCTTATTTATTAACCGAGGAGTTCGGGGGTTCGGGGGTAATCGGAGTGGTGACTACGGGGATTATTTTGGGTAATTTTGGCTCTAGAATCAGCATGAGTCCCCGTACTAGGCTATTAGTCACGGAATTCTGGGAGTTTCTCGCTTTTTTTGTTAATTCGATCGTTTTTCTCCTCATCGGCGATCAGATACGTCTCTCCAGTTTAGCCGATAATCTCAATTTAATTTTTATCACGATCGCCGCCGTGGTAGCGGCCCGTTTTCTGGCTACTTTTACCTTGGCAACTGTTAGTAATGCCTTGATGGAAACTAAAATTAATTGGCGGGAAAAAACGGTTTTATGGTGGGGAGGTTTGCGCGGTTCCGTTTCTATTGCCCTAGCTTTAAGTGTGCCAGTTATTTTTCCCAATCGTCAGGATATCATCGATATAGTTTTCGGAGTTGTTCTCTTTACCCTTTTGGTTCAGGGATTAACTATTCAAACTTTCCTATCGAGATTAGACCTGATCGGTGATCAACCAATTCGAGAAAACTATGCGGAACTTTTAGCCCGACGGGTAGCTTTAAAAAGGGTTTTAGACTATCTTTCTAAGTTAGATAAATCTCCCGATGTTGCCCCCGAATTTTTTAGTTATGAGCAGCATCTCGTCAAAGAAAAGTTAAAGACTGTAGAAGCGGAAATACAATCTCTCAATGATAGTTATCCCCAATTACAACTATTAACAATGGAACAACTTCGGGAAACCCTCCTAGATATCGAAGCTGATACCTACGCTGAATTTATTCGAGCCGGCCGTTTAACTAGCAATTTATCCCCCGTCCTCCAAGAAATTCTCGCTGAAAGTAAAATTAGTGAACAGTAGGACTATTTTGGGGTATATACCTGAACTTTTTATTGTTCTACACCCGTAAAATTCTGACATGGGTTGGGTACAGATTGATCAGAATCGGATCTCTCGACACATGGGAGAGGACGAGGGGGCGTTTGATCGCACACACTCCCCCCACAACTGTATCCTAAGCTACAATTTAATAAATCTTTATATTCTTCTCCCTAGCTTAGGGATTCATAGGGGAAGGAGTCTCAGGTATTTTCCCCTGTTTTACTGCTTCTCAGGCGACCTATCGCCTTCCGTGAGGGATTGTGGCGCGGTGTGTCAGATTCGGTAATAGGGTTCAAAATTTCGCTAACATTGTTAAGTAGCTGGTTATAATTAAATTAAAAATGGATTTTAGGTTCGATCCCCCCTGCCCCCCTTGATAAGGGGGGTGCCGATAGGCGGGGGGATCTGATGATTTTTAACGCCTACCTACTTAGGTGATTATTTACTATGAGTATGTCGAGAGAGGAACAATTAAAGATCCTTGGTCAGATGAAAGATTCTGATATCGATTATTCAGATATAGCTGCTACTGATGCCGAATTTTGGCAAGAAGCTACTGTAGAAGCTGCCCGTTGGATGGTATCGAGGGAAAGGCCCATCGCCAGTAGGGGCAATTCATGAATTGCCCCTACTTCGTACCTCCCAACTGGGTTTTAAGTTTTATGATGCCTTACATCTGGCTTTTGCTGAAGCGGGGGGCGCTGATATTTTCCTGACCACCGATGACAGGCTGCTGCGAAAAGCTCAACAATATAGAGATTCAATTAACGTAACGGTAGAGAATCCCGTGATTTGGTTGATGGCGACTTTACAGGAGGATGGCAATGAAATTAGCTGAACTGAGAAAACAAGGATATCAAGCTTTAGTTGACTCTTTGGGGGTGGTGGGAATGCTCCGCTTCCTGCAACAATTGGAAGTCGGCCATGGCGATTACACCGCCGAGCGACACCAGTGGTTAGATGAACTGACCCTCGCCGATTTTCAGAGCTACGTTCAACAAAAGAAAAGTATCAATGGTGGGGAGTTAGGGGGTTAGAAGGCAAGAACTGGCTCTTCTGGTTTCTGTGTGGAAACGAGGTCTATACTGATAGAATATCCGCCAAATAGCGCTTAAAGTCTTGCCCGATAAGCATTTCACGATTCCATAGGCAAAAATTATCAGACAAAATCGAGAAGAGCCATTAATTCTGTCGGGGTACTTAGAAAGGAATATCGTCTAAATTTTCCTCCACCGATGTGTCGCTGGGTTGCCAAGCGGAAGGATTAGAAAGTTCATAGGATGCGTCGTATTCAAAGTCCCCAGTGGAGACAGGTGCGACGGGTTTTTCCACCGGGGTTTTATTCGATTTGTGGGTATTGATTGGCACGACTTTTTCTGGAGTCGGGGCCGTCATTTCACCGCTACTCATGCTGCCGTCAAGATGATAGAGATGACTAATGACTAATTCGGCCCGTTTTTCCTTAAAACCTTCGGGACGATCGATCGTCTGCATGGAGAGACGACCTTCCAAAATTACCCGATCGCCTTCATTATAGTTCTGAGCGACTTCTGAGGCCAAATTTCCCCAAGCTACGGCCCTTAAATTAGCCGGGGTTGCCTCGGCACGATTGGGAGAAAACTCGACTAACATTTGAGCGTAGGGAGTTTGATTATCTTGGGTATAACGTAATTCGGGACGACGGACAATTTTAGCCATTAAAATGCAACTGTTCATGGTCGAAAATCAGTCTGAATTTTTCTAATAAGTGGGTGGGTGGAATTAAATATAAGATGAACGTAGGTTGGGTTGAAGCATGAAACCCAACGCCCGCATGGGTTACGCTACCGTTAACCCATCCTACAAATAATTGTGCCTTCCTACTTAGCACCATTGTACTGAAAAAGTACAATGATCACCACTGTGGAGGTTAGGGAATTTTATGGGACTCTGGTTAAGAAAAAATCTCTTTAACACTTGGTACAACGTCATCTTAACCCTTGCGGGTCTATTTCTCAGCCTCTGGGGTGGCTTAAGTTTTCTCGATTGGGCGATAACTCAGGCAAAATGGGCTGTAGTGACGGAAAATCTCGGTTTATTTGTGGTCGGTCGTTATCCAGAGCAGTCAATATGGCGAATTTGGCTGATTTTAACGATAATTGCGGCTTTATCGCTGTTTTCTTGGCAATTAAACCGGGGTCGCTTCCCCGATTGTCCCGCTTTTCTCCAACGCTGGTGGGGATTGATTTGGTTATTGACTTTACCTTTAATTGCT
Source organism: Microcystis sp. M_OC_Ca_00000000_C217Col (assembly GCF_007095585.1). Taxonomy (NCBI): domain Bacteria; kingdom Bacillati; phylum Cyanobacteriota; class Cyanophyceae; order Chroococcales; family Microcystaceae; genus Microcystis; species Microcystis sp. M_OC_Ca_00000000_C217Col. The sequence goes on along the minus strand of NZ_SFBV01000240.1, from coordinate 13,154 downwards.
TGGTTACTATTGGGGGGATTATTTTTAAAGGCAATTCCCCTCGATGATCTCAGTGGTTTAATCTTAACTTTATTAGTAGCGATCGCAAGTATGATTTTATCTTTCCCCTTGGGAGTATTATTGGCCCTAGGGAGACAGAGTGAATTACCAGCAATTCGTTGGCTATCTATTGGTTATATCGAATTATTGCGCGGTTTACCTTTGTTGGGAATTTTATTCATGGCCCAGGTGATGTTACCTTTAATTTTACCCGCCGGGACGAGACCGGAACGGGTGATCAGAGCGATCGCCGGATTTACCCTTTTTGCAGCAGCCTATCTGGCCGAAAATGTCCGGGGTGGTTTACAAGCGATTCCCAAAGGTCAAATTGAAGCGGCCAGAGCTTTGGGTTTAAAACCGATTTTCGTTTTATTATTGATCGTTCTACCCCAAGCTTTAAAAGCGGTCATTCCCGCTATTGTTGGTCAATTTATCAGTTTATTTAAGGATACTTCTCTACTGGCGATCGTGGGACTGGTGGATCTCCTGGGTATGGCAGGATCGGTTTTGGCTAATCCGAAATTTATCGGCGATTATCCAGAGGTTTATCTATTTTTGGCTTTTATTTACTGGATTTTCTGTTATTCTATGTCCCTAGCCAGTCGTAGGTTAGAACAGCGTTGATTGGGGTGTGGGGTGTAGGGTGTGGGGTGTGGGGTGTGGGGATAATAAATAAAAATAATCTCCTGACTCCTGAATACTGACTCCTGAATACTGACTCCTGAATACTGACTCCTGTCTCCCGTCTCGGAGTCTCCTGTCTCGGAGTCTCCTGTCTCCTGTCTCCTGATGACCGGCTACTAACCCCACCAACAGACTTATTCAGCACACCCTACCTGGCTTTTTGTCATAAATATTGATATTATTTAACAATGAGCAGCAATTTATGGTAAATATATTTATTTAGGAGAGCGAGAAAATGGCTGGATTCTTTGGCCTGTTTGGCAATAAGACGAAATACGTCGATGAACCGATGGATATGAGCGCACCGGAACCGAAAGAGGCTTTTTACTTGGAACCCGATGACGCTAAAACTCTCGGTAATATCGACTTTATGCGGACACCGATCACGATCCGACGTACTTTCCCGAAAACTGCCTCGAATAAAAAGGGTGGCGAATCGATTAAACAGATTTCTTCTATGGAAGTCAGCAAAGTCACCGATAACGGTATTGTGGCAAAATCGGCCACTTCCGAGGCTAATAGTAAGGCTAATGGTGCTAATGATAACGTTCGTCGCGCTAACGATGACAATATCAATCCTTTCCTGAAAATGGCCCGCGAAATCAAGAAATAGTATAGTAAGGGGAGCATTGGCTACCCTTAAGATTAAACTTTGGTGGGGAAAGCCCACCTTTTTTATGACCATTATTAACGGAAAAACCAAGTTATTAGGCGTAATCGGCGATCCCATCGGCCATACTCTTTCTCCCCTCATGCACAATGCCGCTATCGATGCCTTGGGGCTAAATTATGTCTATCTTCCCCTCCCGATCGCCCCGGAAAATTTGACAGATGCGATCGCTGGTTTGTCCGCCATCGATCTACAGGGTTTTAGCGTCACGATTCCCCATAAATTAGCAATTATTCCCTTATTATCGCAAATTACCGAGAAAGCCAGGCTAGTAGGCGCAGTTAATACCGTCTGGCGCACGGAAACCGGCTGGCAGGGAACAAATACCGATGTGGATGGCTTTCTCGCACCCTTGAAATCCCTTGACAAAGATTGGAGTCAGGTGAATCCAGTTATTTTGGGCAATGGCGGCGCTGCCCGGGCGGTAGTGGTGGCTTGCGCCCAGTTGGGCTGTGGCGAAATTCATGTGGTAGGACGCAATCAAAAGAAATTAGATCCTTTTAAAGAAAGTTGGGCGAATACCAGCCTCTATGACCTCCTAGAAGTGCATGGCTGGGACGAATTAGAGGGGCTGCTATCCATCACAGAACTCCTGATTAATTCTACCCCCATCGGAATGTCCCCCCAGGGCGAACAATCCCCAATAGAGTTAGAATTATTAGATCTTTTACCCCCATCGGCGATCGTATACGATCTAATTTATAATCCCCGGCCGACCAAATTTCTCCGGTTAGCCCAGACTAGAGGGATAAGAATTATTGATGGGTTAGAAATGTTAGTTAATCAGGGAGCGATCGCACTAGAAATCTGGTTAGGTCAACCCGTCCCCGTCTCGGTCATGCGGGAAGCTTTGTTAAAACAATTCTAAATGTTAAAATCCTATTTCTGGCTTGATTTATGCCCCCTTCTAGCTCCTTTTGGAAAACTCTGAATAACTCGATTCTAGTGCGCTATCTATTATTATTTGGCTGTGGCTGGAGTCTAATTATCTTAATTAACTATTTCTACGGGATGATCGCTATTTTTACTGGTTCAGCGATTCTGGCCGCCCTATTAAATTATCCTGTGGTTTGGTTATCCCGTTATCTACCGAGAGGACTAGCCATTGCTATTACCACCCTAGCAGCTTTTATCCTCCTATTTGGATTAGTCACAGGCATAGGATTAGAAGCAGTTAATCAGGGGAGAGGACTACTATTCAATCTTACCGATGCCCTTAGTCAAAAAGATTTTTTACCCTTTCAAGACTTTCTCGATCGATTAGATTGGAATAAAATGGTGGGAAGCTTACAAACCGGTTTAGCCACAGGTTTATCGCTCGTACAGGGAGTTTTTTCCAGTGTCTTTACGGGCATTTTCGGGGCGGTGATCAGTGTTTATATGCTCATCGATGGTGATAAACTTTGGCGAGGTTTTTTGCAACTTCTCCCCCCAGCATACCGGGAGCGTTTTGCCTCGTCTTTTCGACAAAGTTTCTTGGGATTTATTCGCGGGCAACTGTTATTAATGCTCTTTTTATCGGTGACGAGTTTCTTAAGTTTTTCCCTATTGGGAATTCAATATGGGCTAGTTTTGGCGGGTGTTCTTGGTGTTATCGATGCTATCCCGGGTATCGGGGCAACCCTGGGCATTTTGTTGGTAACTATCTTGACTTTTACCTCCCAGGGACTAGCAATTGCCGTTAAAGCTTTTATTGTCTGTGTTGTCTTGGTGCAAATTCAAGATAATATTATTCGCCCTAAAGTTATGGGCAATGCCCTAGAATTAAACCCAGTAATTTTGTTTTTATCTCTCTTTATCGGCGAAAGAATTGCGGGATTATTAGGGGTTTTTCTCTCCATTCCTATCGCCGGAATGATTGCGATCTGGATCAGTTACGGGGAAGAAAAACCAATAACAGCTTTAGAGGAAAATCAGTTAGAAGAAAGTCAGGAGAATTAAGGGCTGATCCCCAGTCTCTACTATACAATTAGAGAAATTTGTTATCTACAAAACTCGATCGCTAAGTAGGTAGGCGTTAAAAGTTATCAGATGCCCCCCTTATTAAGGGGGGATTAAGGGGGGATCGGCACCCCCCTTATTAAGGGGGGATTAAGGGGGGATCGGCACCCCCCTTATCAAGGGGGATCCCCCCGCCTTCGGCTTCCCCCCTTATCAAGGGGGATCCCCCCGCCTTCGGCTTCCCCCCTTATCAAGGGGGGCAGGGGGGATCGAACCTAAAATCCATTTTTAATTTAATTATAACCAGCTACTTACCTATGGAAAACCTAGATTTAAAGAAATCCTCGCCCCTCTTATTTATCTCACCGTTTTTTCTCTGGGGAACAGCGATGGTAGCGATGAAGGGTGTTATCCCCCATACTACCCCCCTATTTATGGCGGGAATTCGCCTTGTCCCCGCCGGAATGTTAGTTTTAATAGTAGCTTGGTTTTTAGGTCGTCCTCAGCCCAAAACCCTGCAAGCGTGGCTATGGATTGCCCTTTTTGCTCTGATGGATGCCACTCTTTTTCAAGGTTTTCTGGCATTGGGATTAAATCGCACCGGGGCAGGGTTAGGATCGGTAATTATTGACTCGCAACCCCTAGCGGTGGCTTTAATGTCCAGTTGGCTATTTAAAGAAGTTATCGGTGTCTGGGGATGGTTGGGATTGGGTTTAGGAATTGGGGGAATTAGTTTAATTGGCTTGCCCGATCAATGGTTTTATGACTTTTTTGGACAAAAAGCGGTAAATATTGACTTTAGCTGGCAAGAATTACTAAATAGCGGCGAAATGCTCATGCTTTTGGCTTCCCTATCCATGGCGGTGGGAACAGTCTTAATCCGGTTTGTCTGTCGTCATGCGGATCCCGTCAGCGCCACGGGATGGCACATGATTTTAGGAGGATTGCCGCTATTTTTAGCTTCAGGTTTCACCGAATCCCATCAATGGCAAAATATCGATTTAAATGGTTGGTTAGCTTTAAGTTATGCCACGATTTTTGGTAGTGCGATCGCATACGGAATATTCTTTTATTTAGCCGCCAAGGGCAATTTAACCAGTTTAAGTTCTTTAACTTTTTTAACTCCAGTTTTTGCCCTCACTTTCGGGAATTTATTCCTCGGTGAGATGTTAAGTGTATTGCAATGGGTGGGGGTATCTTTAACCCTCGTTAGTATTTATTTAATCAATCAAAGGGAAAGAATCGCCCCACAATTGCGGGCAATTTTTGCTAATCTTTCCTCACTTATACCCAAAAGCAACTAACTCAAATTCCGTGCGAATTACCTCGACTCTGGCAAAATTGGCTTCTTGTAATTTTTGGTTGAGATTTTGAGAGGTAAAACCTGTTTTATGAGCCATATAGGGCATTCCGGGGACTTCTGTTCCCATGCCGTAAAACATCCACAAAGCGCGCACGGGACCACCGGGAGAAATATATAAAGGTTCATTTTCCATATCGCCTCTAGCGACAAATTCGGCGGCAGTTTGCATATCGGGAACTACGATCATTAAAAAGCCTTCGGGTTTAAGAATGCGTTTAAATTCCTCTAGGGCGATGGGAACTTCGTAATGATAAATATGTTCTAAATTATGACTAGAAAAAACCGCATCGACTGAGCTATCGGGAACGGCACTTAAATCGGTAATCGTTCCTAAAATATCGGGGTTAACAGCAGTATTAATATCGAGGCGAATTTCTTGCCAATTACCATCGCGGAATAGTTGGGGTAAAGCTTCGGGATTATAGGGACCACAACCCACATTTAAAACCAGTTTTTTTGGGGATTTTAGCGCTGTTATCCCTGGGGGAGCATTCCAAGCTAATAAACAAATATTTTTCAAACCAAGCAAACCGTGATTAGCGACTTGATCATCTAAAATTATCTGAGCTTGGGGATGGGTTTTAGTAAAATCTTTTATTGCCTGTTGGAGAGCGGGATGCTGACATTTATTGATGATAATTAAAGCGGAATCAGACCAGAAGTTTTTGGCTAAAAGCAAGGAGATAAAGAGAGAGCGATAGTCTTCGGCGGCATCGTAGTAATAAACTCCCAGCTTTTCTTCACTGTTTAATTCTTCCAGATCATCGAAAAAGTTTTCCGTTTCTTGATCGCTTAAAAATATCTGTTCTGATAGTTGAAAATCCTCCAAATCCTCAGATAATATAGTTAGCTTTTCTCCCGATGGATCGTATTTAAAAAAAGCTTCTACGCCATAACCGCAGCGATCGCTATTATTGCAGAAAGCGGCGACTAAACTACCGCGACGAAAACAACCCACTTGACAGTAAACCTCGTCCGGTTGCAGACAGGCAACGGCTAGATTGAGCAGGGGAAAGAGATTGCGATCGGGATAGGAGGCGGTTTTTTCGCTTAAAAGGGTTAATTGCTCGGAAATAGGCGACATTAGAGGCGATCCCCAATCCTGATACTGTTGGGGCAGTTTTTCTAAGAATTTCTGTAAATCCATGCTCTTGCTTTCCCGAAAACTATAATCCTTTCCCCCTATCATAAATTATCGTGTTTGTCATCAGGTCACAGACTTAATTGTGGAAGAGTGCTAATCTGATCTATTAGCCCATCAGTACCAGTAGAGAAACCTCTGATATGCCCTACAATTGCTTCCAGATCAAATTTTGGGGAGTACGGGGAAGTATCCCCTGTCCTGGTTCGGAAACCGTTCGTTATGGTGGTAATACTTCCTGTGTGGAGATGCAAGTCGGTAGAGAAAGATTAATTTTTGACGGTGGTACGGGGTTACACCTACTAGGACAGTCTTTGATGGCAGAAAGTCCAGCGAAAGCCCATTTATTTTTCAGCCACTCCCATTGGGATCATATTCAGGGTTTTCCTTTTTTTATCCCTGCTTTTATCCGGGGCAATACTTTTAAAATCTACGCAGTTCCCTCCCCCAACGGAGCAACCATCAAGCAAACATTACACGCTCAGATGTTACATCCTAATTTTCCCGTGCCTTTGCAGATTATGCGGGCCGATTTAGAATTTTATAATCTAGAAATGGGCGAAACCCTCCACTGTGGGGATGTCACCGTCGAAACCCGTCCTTTAAATCATCCAGGAGAAGCGGTGGGTTATCGGGTAAATTGGCAGGGTTTATCGGCAGCCTATATTACCGATACCGAACATTTTCCCGATCGCCTTGATGATAACGTTTTGGCTTTGGCATGGCAAGCGGATGTGATGATTATTGATGCTACCTACACCGATGAGGAATACAACGATCCTAAGTATTCTAAGGTGGGTTGGGGTCATTCCACTTGGCAGCAGGCAGTCAAAATCGCTCAAGCAGCGCAAGTTAAGCAGTTAGTTCTATTTCATCACGATCCGGCCCATAATGACGATTTTCTCGATCGCATTGGGGAAGAGGCAAGAAAGATTTTCCCTGAAACTATTCTCGCCCGGGAAGGCCTCTCGATCGAACTGCGGCCTGGAGATGATCAGATAGATGAAGCGTAACCTAAGTAGGTAGGCGTTAAAAATTATCCGATGCCCCCCTTATTAAGGGGGATCGGCACCCCCCTTATCAAGGGGGGATTAAGGGGGGATCGAACCTAAAATCCATTTTTAATTTAATTATAACCAGCTACTTAGGATAGAATGGTATAACTTCATCTGGGATTTTCTCTGATGCCATATTATAAAAATGTCCAATCAATCCTCACCTAACTCCACAGAAATACAAGCAATTTTTGATCAGATCGCTCCCGAATATGACCGCCTTAATCAAGAATTAAGTTTAGGATTACACCGTATCTGGAAATTAATGACAGTCAAGTGGTGTCAACCCGAAAAAGGAGATTTTGCCCTCGATATCTGTTGTGGTAGCGGCGACCTGACTAACCTATTATCAAAACAAGTGGGTAAAACGGGCAAAGTGATCGGACTAGATTTTTCCCCACAACAATTAAAAATCGCCCGTCAACGTTTTAGTGCCACTAATATTAACTGGATGGAAGGGGATGCCCTTAATTTACCCTTTGCCGATTCTAGCTTTGATTGTGCCACTATTGGCTATGGATTACGCAATGTGGTGGATACTGCCCAATGTTTGGGGGAATTATACCGAGTCCTCAAACCGGGTGCTAAAGCGGCGATTCTTGACTTCCATCAACCCACCGAAACCATCGCCAAACTATTCCAAAACTGGTATCTCGATCATATCGTCGTTCCGGCTGCCGAGCGTTACGGTTTAACTGACCAGTACGCTTATATTAGTCCCAGTATCGATCGCTTTCCCCAGGGCCCAGAACAGGTAAAATTAGGCTATCAGTCGGGATTTTCCAGCGCTGTTCACTATCCACTCCTAGCAGGACTGATGGGAGTGTTAGTCTTGAAGAAATAACCTACTGACATTTCCGTTTATTTTTTGCTGCTAAATTGAATCTCCCTACTCTTTGGACATGGATATTACCGCCGATCGCGGGGGCAATTATTGGCTATTTTACCAACGATGTAGCCATAAAAATGCTATTTCGTCCCTACAAGGCGATTTATATCGGTAAGCGTCCTCTTCCCTTCACCCCGGGGCTAATTCCTCGCAATCAAGATCGATTAGCTGTCCGGGTATCGGATACGATCATGGGTTCCCTGTTAACCCCCGAGGAACTACAAAAACTGGCTAAACGACTCCTCGACACGGAAAGGGTACAGGGGGCGATACTCTGGCTGTTACAATTAGCTTTAAAACAAATAAAAGGCGATCGGCAAGCAAAAACCGCCGAGATTTTGGCGGCAATTCTTCATGATTTATTCGGGGAATCTTTAGCGAGATTACTAAAAGTTTTAGCCCGACGACAGGACTTTTTAGAAAAACAGATCAATCAAATTTTTGATCGCCTAGTCTTGGAATTTTCTCTCAGTGAACAACAGGCGCGACAATTCTCCGATTGGCTACTAGAAACTGTGCTGCCTCCCGATATTATCCGTCTAGCTTTGATCGATTTTTTAACCGATCGCAATATTCAAGTTATCGATGAAGGATTTCGGGAAAAAACCAGTGGAACCTATTGGGTAGTAGCCAATTTATTCGGTTTACGCAATGCCCTGGCCCGCTTACGCACTTTTTGCCTTGATGAAAAGGATTTAGCTAACACCAGAATCAAAGAATTATTACTATCTTTAGAGATGCGTAATCGTCTGAAAAACTGGTTACAAAGTATCTCTTTACAAAATTTACCTATCTCCACCGTCAGACAATTGCGTAAAACCACCAGAGACACGGTGCGAATTTATATTCAAGAAAGTGGCGAACAATTTCTGCAAGATTTTGGACAAACGATCGACTGGGATCAAATCGCTAATTTAATTATTAATCGTCTGCAATCTTCAGGGTCAATGACTACATCATTAGGGGTAATTAGTCAAGAGTTAGCGTTAATTTTAGAGCGTTATCTAGAGGAAGATTTAGAGAAATTAGTCGCCCAAATTATCCCGATTCTCAACATCGATCAGGTGATCCGCGATCGGGTAAATGCTACTTCCCCTGCTGATCTGGAAAATGCTATTCAAGGCATTGTTAAACAGGAATTACAGGGAATTGTTAATCTCGGTGGTATTCTCGGTCTTCTAGTTGGACTAATGCAAACAATTATTTTAATCGCACAGAATCCGGGGTAATAATTGGTGGGTTAAACCAAGTTAACCCACCGGAATCATCCCGTTTATTGTTAAGGTAAAATCAAAAAACTTCCCTGACAGAAAAGAGTTTGATCTTCGAGAATAAAAGATTTAATCTCCACATCTTTGCCTAAATCGACGGTAAAAGGTTGCAGATCAATAGATAAATCTGGGGCTAAACCTTGCCATTGTCGGGGATTAATCCCTAAAGTGCGAGCATCTTCTAGGGTAATATCAGCGCTAAAAATTACTTCTGCACCTGTTTCTCTATGGCCGAGAAGACAGAAGTAACCCTGATTTAAGAGAACATTTTTCCAGTTAAAACGCTGTTGTGAGATAATTTCTCTGGCGTTAACAATTCCGTTATTTTCTAGGGAAAAAATTAGTAAATCGGCAAAAGCATTAACCAAAATAGTCGAGGCGATCGAATTATTTAAATCCTGCTCGTTAATTTCCACCTCACCGCTAACCCGAATAGGTTCCAAAATTTTTAGGGGTTTCCCTCGCAAAACCTGCCCAATATTAAGACGAATATTTTCCCCCCTTAATTGCGCTTTACCTAGATGTAAACCCTGATAAATCGCTTTTCCTACGGCTAAAAATACCCCGGGGATATAACCGCGCAAAATTTGCCGATCATGACCTTGCAGCTGCATTTCTAAATCTTCTATCTGTTCTACTTGCGTTCTTAAGAACAGACGTACTGCTGGCGGCAAAACTTTACTAATAATCTCACTTTGAGTATTGACCCACATAAACGTTATCTCACTCACTCCACAATTTTTCTAATTGTAACAGAGCTAGATCGATCAAACCATGAGGGGCCGCCGTCAGCTATCATACTAAATCCGTTGAGTACAGGCTAGTTATGAGGAGAGGCAAAAGGCAAAAGGCAAAAGGCAAAAGGCAAAGGGGAATAAATAATCAGTTTTTAAGTAGGTAGGCGTTAAAAATCATCAGATGCCCCCCTTATCAAGGGGGGAAGGGGGGATCGGCACCCCCCTTATCAAGGGGGGATTAAGGGGGGATCGGCACCCCCCTTATCAAGGGGGGATTAAGGGGGGATCTGCACCCCCCTTATCAAGGGGGGACTAAGGGGGGATCGGCACCCCCCTTATCAAGGGGGGAAGGGGGGATCGGCACCCCCCTTATCAAGGGGGGCAGGGGGGATCGAACCTAAAATTCATTTTTAATTTAATTATAACCAACAACTTAATAACTGGATTTGGTATCAGTTATAGGTAAAAACTTCGCTACTTTCTTTTCACTGTTTACTGATCACTGATCACTGAAAAGCCTCTAATTTTTAGGTTTTTGAGGCGTTGAGGGAATTAAAACGAGGGGAAAGATAGGCGACTAAAACTCCAAGGGCAAAACCGATTAAATTGCGGAAAAGGGGCAGTAATTCACTGGTGCGAGTAACCACCGGTCCGATGCCAAAAGCAACAAAGAGGATAAACCAGAGGGGAGAGACAATTAAAACCCATTGCCAAGCGAAAACCTGTCCTTCTTTGCGGGGAATACCGGCAAACCCGAAGACTAAACCACCGACAATTGAGGTAATTAAAGTTAAAATCCACTGTTCCCTCGGTAAACCGGGGACTACCGCACAACCACCTTTAACTAAACAGCCTTTTACCGTGTCTAAGGATTGTACGATCGCGTTATTTTCGCCATTTTCCCGGACAAAATACATATTGCCGAAACGGGCCTGTAATTCGATCCAAAAAGTGCGGGGTAAAAATTCATAGACGGCATCACCAATACTAAAAGATAGTAGATTACCGCCGCGACCATCGGCCACTAGGAGAATACTTTTATCATCCAATCCCCAAAAATTAATCACTGCTCGGCCGGGGCTTCGGTCATATTGGGTTAAAACTCGCATTTTCCAGCCAGTTTCCCCTTGAAATGTCTCGATATCTCGGATTAATGCCTCTTCCTGTTTTGCGGGTAGATAATTGGCTAAATCAACGATCGGAGTGGTTTCATTGGGCAGTAATTCGGGATTATTCACCGCTAGAGCTTGATTTGGGCAGATAATCCAACCCAGACAGCTAATGACACCAATTACAAGAGCGATCGAGATTCCTCGGCAAAAACGATTGAGCATAGCACTTCTAGACAATGAGAATTTTTTCAGCAAGGGTGTAGGCTAACTTTCAGTTTCTTTACACTTATTTACTTTATCTTAAGGGAATTCTCAACTTTAGTCACCCAGTTATCGGTCATCAGATGCGAGTTTTCAGTTCACTCTCCAGAAACTCAACTCAAGCTGATGAGGTCTCAACCAGTGGCATTAACCCGATCTTTTGCCAAAATGGAGTAAATATAGTAGCGGGGGGATGGTCAATGACAGCACAGGAAGTATTAGAGTTAATTCAACGGGCAAAAGACGAAAGAGCGGAGAAGTTGGATCTGTCCAACAAAAACTTAACAGAAATTCCCCCCGAAATCCCTCAACTCACCTCCCTGCAATACCTCTACCTCAGAAATAACCAAATCAGCGAGATTCCAGAAGCGCTCGCTCACCTCACCTCCCTGCAGCACCTCAACCTCAGAAATAACCAAATCAGCCAGATTCCAGAAGCGCTCACTCAACTCACCTCCCTGCAGCGCCTCATCCTCAGCAATAACCAAATTAGTGAGATTCCAGAAGCGCTCGCTCAACTCACCTCCCTGCAAGTCCTCAACCTCAACAATAACCAAATTAGCGAGATTCCAGAAGCGCTCGCTCACCTCACCTCCCTGCAAGTCCTCAACCTCAACAATAACCAAATCAGGGAGATACCAGAAGCGCTCGCTCAACTCACCTCCCTGCAACATCTCAACCTCAGCAATAACCAAATCAGGGAGATACCAGAAGCGCTCGCTCAACTCACCTCCCTGCAACATCTCAACCTCAGCAATAACCAAATCAGGGAGATACCAGAAGTGCTCGCTCACCTCACCTCCCTGCAAGAACTCAACCTCAACAATAACCAAATCAGGGAGATACCAGAAGCGCTCACTCACCTAGTCAACCTGAAGCGATTAGTCCTCAAAAATAACCCGATTACCAACGTTCCCCCGGAAATTATTCGTCAGGGATGGGGTGAAGAAATATCGGATGATGGCAATCCGCAGGCGATTTTTAGTTATCTCAAGGATAAAGGGAAAAAACGCCCTCTTAATGAGCTTAAAGTTTTATTGGTGGGGGAGGGGGATGTGGGGAAAACTTCCCTGTTAAAGCGGTTACTGCACAATACCTTTAATTCCGGAGAACCCAAGACCCCCGGCATTAATATTGAAAAGTGGCAACTGCCCCAAAAACCCGATATTCGCCTCAATCTCTGGGATTTTGGCGGTCAGAAAGTGATGCAAACCACCCATCAGTTTTTTCTGACTAAACGCAGTCTTTATCTGCTTGTCCTCGACAACCGCAAAAACGAACAGCAAAACCGTCTGGAATACTGGTTAAAACTCATTGAAACCTACGGAGGCAATTCTCCCGTGATTATCGTGGGTAATTGTGCCGATGAAAATCCCCCGCAAGTTAAGATCCGCACCCTCCAGAAAAAATATCCCCAAATCACCAAGCTAATCGCCACTTCCTGTAAAACCGGTGCGGGAATCGAGCAACTTGTGCAGGAAATCGCCTCCCAAATCGATGCTATTCCCCATATCAAAGATTTATTGCCTAATAGTTGGTTTCAGATCAAAACTCAACTAGAAGCGATGCAAAAGAGTTATGACTTTATTTCCTACGAAAAGTATCAGGAAATGTGTCAGACAGCCGAGATTAAAGAGGCCAGCGATCAAAAAAGTTTAGTGCAGTTTCTCCACGATCTCGGTATTGTCCTCAACTACCAAGATGATCCGCGACTGAATGAAACCAATGTCCTGAACCCGGAATGGGTAACTGACGGTGTTTATGATATTCTCAATAATCACGATTTGATGGTGCAAAAAAAGGGCATTCTTTCACTGCCAGATCTGGAAAATATTCTCAAACAACCCCAACGTTATCCCGAAAATAAACGCGGATTTTTGATGGATTTGATGGGAAAATTTGAACTCTGTTTTCCCCTTGATGGTTACAGTCCCGATCGCTATCTAATCACCGATCTTCTACCCATCGATGAACCGGATGTGGATATCTAC